>JAJDAI010000001.1 GCA_029261955.1 Deltaproteobacteria bacterium
CGCCCCGCTCGCCAGGGACCAACCCAGGGCGGCGCCGTCTTCGGGCCCCGCCAGGACGAGGCCGGTCGGATCGGGCCCCTGCGCCGTGCCCGCGAAGACCAGCACGAGGCCCTCGCGCAGCTGCGGAGCCGAGGCCGCGACCTCGTGCAGGCCGTCGAAGTCGAAGTCCCCCTCCACCGTGACCGCGTGGCCGAAGCCCGCGCCCGCCTCGGGCCCGTCGAGCAGCCAGGTCGGGGCGCCGCCCACGAGCACGTCCGGCCCGCTCCACCCCAGCACCCGCCCCTGGCCGGCGCCGGCCTCGCCGTCCCAGCCGGGCGCGCCCGCGAAGACGTCGGCCAGCCCGTCCCCGTCGACGTCGCCACCGGACACCGCGACACCGCAGTGCGCGAAGGCCTGGCCGCCCTCCAACACGGCCAGGGGCTCCTCCTCGAGGCCCAGCGCGCTGCCCGCGAAGACCAGCACGGCGCCCTCCCCGACCTGCCCGCCGTCGTAGCCCGGCACCCCCACGGCGACCTCGTCGAAGCCATCGCCGTCCACGTCCCCGATGCGCGCGACGGAGATGCCCGTGGCTGAGTCCGGCTGGCCGGCGGCGGCGCTCCAGGCAGGCACGCTGTTGAGGACCGGCTCCCAGGACTGCCCGAGACCCAGGGACGTGAGCGTCCCGCCCGGCTCCGCCCCGTCGACGCACCCCGCCAGCAGCAGGGGCACGAGCGCGGCACGCCACGGCGCGGCCTGCCGGCGCGGTCGCCGGCAACGCGTTGAGAACTCAGCCATGTCCAGATCCCGTCCCGTCCCGCAGCAGTTCGGCTGGCGGTCGCCGCGCCCCCCGAGGGCCTGATCGGGAAGCTAGGGCGGCTGTTCTCGGGGCGGCACTCGAATTCCGCGAGGGACCGGGGCATGCCCGCCCTTGCCGCATCGAGATCCGGGCCCGATCATGGCTCCCGTCCCCATGCGCCTGCTCCTGATCCTGATCCTGCTGAGTCCCTCCGCCCTGGCTGCGCCTTGGGCCGGCCCGCGCGCGATCCAGGACGGCGCCGACCTGGGAGGAACCCCCTGGCGCATCGATCCGGTGCCCGGTTCGTTCTCGGTGACCTGGTCGCCGGGCGTGCAGGATCGCGTGGATGTCGAGACCCGCGGCCCGGAGCGGCTGACGGTCGAGGGCTTCGAGCTGCTGCGCGAGGAGCGCCTGGCCTCGGCCCGCTACCACACCGAGCGCTACCGGCTGCTCGGTGAGGGCGATCCCGGGGCCGTCGCCCGCGCCCTGATGGCCCACCCCGACGTCGCCGTGGCCGGTCCGCTGATGTCCATCGGCGGCGGCTCCTGGCGGGCGGTGACCGACCGCGTGCTCTTCCAGACCCACACCGAGCTGAGCGAGCGGGCCCTGCGCGAGCTCGCTGCCCCCCTCGTGCTCGAAGGCCGCCGCGGCCTCGCAGCCAACCAGCACCTGCTGCGCGTGCCCGCCGGCGCCGAGCTCGATCCCGTCGAGGCCGCCATGAAGCTGCGCGAGGACGAGCGCGTTCGCTGGGCCCAGGTCGACTGGATCCAGCCGCGCGAGGAGCGCTTCGCGCCCGAAGACGACCGCTTCCCCAACCAGTGGCACCTGGAGAACACCGGCCAGTTCGGCGGCGTCGCGGGCCACGACCTCAAGGCGACGCTCGTCTGGGACATCAGCCTCGGCAGCGAGGACATCATCGTCGCGGTGCTCGACAGCGGCGTCGCGCTGGATCACGAAGACCTCCAGGAGGACCGGCTCGACGGCTGGGACTTCGTGGCCGGCATCCCGGGCGGCGAGCCGACGAGCTCGAACCACGGCACCCGGGTCGCCGGGGTGGCCGCCGCGCCCGCCAACGGCGTCGGGGTGGTGGGCGTCTGCCCGGGCTGCCCGATCCTGCCCGGCCGGGTCATCGGCGCCAGCGACGCGGCCGAGGCCGAAGCCCACGACTGGGCCGTCGAGCAGGGCGCGTCGGTCATCAACAACTCCTGGGGCCCCACCGACGGCACCGGCCTGCCGCAGCCCATCGCACCGGTGATGGCCGCCGCCCTGGAGTCCGCGGTCGTGCTCGGGCGGGGCGGCCTGGGCACCCTCGTCTTCTGGGCGGCGGGCAACGGGCACCCCAACGACACCTGCACCCTGGATGGGCTCGTCGCCTACCCGCTGACCGTCGGCATCGGCGCGTCCACCAACGCCGGCGTGCGCAGCAACTACAGCGAGATGTGCCCCGAGCTGGACCTGAGCTCGCCGTCCAACGGGGGCACCGCCGCCATCAACACCACCCAGCTCGATGGCTACACCTCGAACTTCGGCGGCACCTCCGCGGCGGCGCCGGGCGCGACGGGGGCGGCGGCTGCGGTCCTGTCCGTCGTGCCGGGCCTGCGCTGGGACACGCTGCGGCAGCTGCTGCGCGTGACGGCCGAGAAGCTCGACCCGGACCAGGCCAACTACGACCTGCGCGGCCACTCACTCGGCTACGGCTACGGCCGGGTGAACCCCTGGGCCGCGATTCAAGGCGGGCTGATCGTGGAGCGGGCGGGCCAGCTCGTCAGCTGCTCGGCGTCCCTGGAGACGACGGTCGTGCTGCCGCTCCAGCCGGGCCTGGGCACGGTCGAGGTCACCGCCACGTCCCCGACCGACGAGGAGGTCCTGACCCTCATCGAAGGGGCCGACGGCATCTACGAGGGCACGCTGGAGCTGACGGCGGATGCATCGGACCCGGGCGACGGCCTGCTCGGCGTGTCGACCGGCGGCGAGATCGAGATCAGCAGCGCAGAGGTGGCCAACACCGCCACGGTGATCGTCGACTGCGACGTGCCCATCCTGCTGGACCCCGGCGTCGACACCATCACCCCCTGGGCCGCCCGCCTCTTCTGGGGGACCTTCGACGACGCGACGGGCTTCGCGGGCTGGGAGGGCGGCGACGGCTTCACCAGCCTCGGCACGGCCCACCAGGTCTGGGCGCTCGACCTGGAACCCTGCACCGCCTACTCGGCGAGCCTCGAGGCCACGGATCCCCTGGGCAACAGCGCGCAGCTGGCCGACGCCATCGCC
>JAJDAI010000002.1 GCA_029261955.1 Deltaproteobacteria bacterium
CCTACGCGGTCCCAGCCGACAACCCCTTCGTGGGGATGGACGGCATCCGCCCGGAGATCTGGGCCTACGGCCTGCGGAACCCCTGGCGCAGCACCTTCGCGCCGGACGGACGCATGGTCGTGGCGGACGTGGGGCAGAACACCTGGGAGGAGATCGGCTTCGCGCGCTCCGGGGCGAACCTGGGCTGGAACGACTGGGAGGGGCGCCACTGCTTCCCGCCCGAGCAGAGGGGCTGCGGCGGGGACGTCGTGATGCCCTTCCACGAGTATGGCCGCGGCGACGGCATCTCGATCACGGGCGGCGTGGTCTACACGGGCTCGGACATCCCCGCCCTGAGTGGGATGTACGTGTTCGCGGACTTCGTCACCCACCGCTTCTGGGCCCTGAAGCTCCCAGCCGACGACGGCCCCGCAGACCCGAACTCCCTGCGCGCCCTGGGCCGGTGGCCCTCGCGCCCGGCCTCCTTCACGACCGCGCCGGACGGCTCCATCTGGCTGGCCGACTTCGGCAACGGACGCCTGCTCCGGATCGAGCCGACCGGGGGCTGAGCCGAGCCTGCGATTGGTCCTGTGGGCCCCAGGAAGGCGCGTGATAGGCTCGAAATCGACTGGCGCCGGAGGGTTGGCGGGGCGCCCGCGAAGCTGAATCCGGCTGCAGGTCCCCGCTCGTGTCGATCGCGCATTCGGAGGAGGGTGAGGACCCTCCCCCGACGCGGGCCGGTCGAGGAGGACGGGTCGTGACGAACCTCGCCAGGTACCAGCTCGGGGACCGCATCTACGAGGGACGCCGCTACGAGGTGTTCCACGGCACCGCGCCCGACGGCGAGCCCGTCATCCTCAAGATCCTGCGGCAGCTCCACCCCTCGCCCGATCAGATCGCGCGCTTCCGCCACGAGTACGAGACCCTGGCCTCCGTCGCCTCCGAGCACGTCGTCAGCGCGCGCGGCTTCGAGACCGACCACCGTCGCTGGGCGCTCGTCCAGGACGACTTCGGCGGCACCGCGCTCTCGGGCCAGCTCGACGACGAGTCCCTGGACCTGGCCGCACGCCTCGACATCGCCATGGCGACCGCGGCCGGGCTGGGCGCGCTGCACGCGAAGCGGGTCATCCACAAGGACATCAACCCCTCCAACATCGTGCGGAACCCCCAGACGGGCGAGGTCAAGCTCATCGACTTCGGCCTGGCCACCTCGCTCGCGAGCGAGAACCCCAGCTTCTCCAACCGGGGGCGGCTCGAAGGCACGCTGCGCTACATCTCCCCCGAACAGACGGGGCGGGTGGCGGCGGCCGTCGACTACCGCTCGGACCTCTACTCGCTCGGCGTCACGCTCTACGAGCTGTTCAGCGGCCGACCGCCCTTCGACACCGAGGATGCGGTCGAGCTGGTGCACGCCCACATCGCTCGCCAGGCGCAGCCGCTGGCCGAGGTGGCGACCGAGGTGCCCCGGGTGCTCAGCGACGTCGTCATGCGCCTGCTCAACAAGGGCGTGGACAGCCGCTACCGGAGCGCCCTCGGCTTGCTGGCGGACCTGAAGCGCTGCCGGGCGGGGCTGGCCGACGGCGTGATCGAGCCCTTCGAGCTGGGCCAGGACGACGTGGCCGACCGGCTGCTGATCCCCCCGCGTCTGTACGGTCGAGGCGCCGAGGTGGCCCGCCTCGTGGCCGCGCTCGCGAAGACGTCCGACACACACGACGGCCCGGCCTCGGGGATCCTCGTCACCGGCGGCGCCGGGCTCGGCAAGTCCGCGCTGGTCCAGGAGCTGTTCGGTCCGCTGACGGAGCGGCGCGGCTACTACATCTCGGGCAAGTTCGAGCAGTTCCGGCGCACCCCCTTCTCCGCCGTCGTGGCCGCCTTCAGCGCCCTCGTCACCGAGCTGCTGGGCGAGAGCCAGGAGCGGCTGGAGCGGCTGCGCAACGACCTGGCCGCGGCCCTGGGGCCCAACGGGCGCGTCATCACCGACGTCATCCCGCAGGTCGAGCTGATCGCCGGAGCGCAGCCCCCGGTCGAGGCGCTCGGGGCCGCGGAGACGCTCAACCGCTTCGACTCGGTGTTCCGCCGCTTCGTGCGCGTCTTCGCGCGGCCGCAGCACCCCGTCGTGCTCTTCCTCGACGACCTGCAGTGGGCCGACGCCGCCAGCCTGAACCTCATGCGCGGGCTGATCACCGACGAGCGCCAGGCGCTGCTCATCCTGGGGGCCTACCGCGACAACGAAGTCGACAGCACCCACCCCCTCACCGCGATGCTCGCGAAGCTGGCCGAGGACGGCGTCACGCTGCCCGAGCTCGCCCTGGGCCCGCTGACCGAGGACGACATCGGCCAGCTGGTCGCGGAGACAGCGCACTGCTCGATCGCGGAGGCGGCGCCGCTCGCTTCGCTCGTGCTGCGCAACACCGGCGGCAACCCGCTGTTCGTGCGGGAGTACCTCAAGACCCTCGAACGGGACGGGCTGATCTCCCTGGACCGCAGCGCCAGGCGCTGGACCTGGGACCTGAGCGAGGTCCAGGCCGGCGGCTTCACGCAGAGCGTGCTGGACCTGATGGCCGCCCGGCTCGAGCGCCTGGAGCGCCCCACGGCGGAGCTGCTCCAGATCGCGGCCTGCGCCGGCACGACCTTCGACCTGCCCATCGTGGCGAGGCTCGGGGGCGAGACCGTCGAGCAGGTCTGGAAGCGCCTGGTCCCCGCGGTGCAGGACGGCGTCCTGGTCGCGACCTCCGAGCTGGACG
>JAJDAI010000011.1 GCA_029261955.1 Deltaproteobacteria bacterium
GACTCATGGTCGCCGGTGCTGTGCGATCTGACCCTGTGCGTCGTCATGGCCACGATCGCCCCGAGGCCAAACGATGGAAGCCATGTCCGACGTCCTCTACGCGAGCCACCCCCGCGCCCCTGGCCCCCCCGAGATCGCCGAGGGCGAGATCGCGCTCATGTTCAGCGGCGGTCTCGACTCCACCGCGACGGCGCTGGCCCTCGCCAAGACCCACGACCGCGTGCACCTGGTCACCTACAAGAACGGCTACGGCCACCTGAAGATGGGCCGCGCGCGCGCCCGCTTCGAGGACCTGAGCCGCACCGTCGGCCCGAAGTTCACCTACACGCTGATCTCCACGAAGCCGCTCTTCGACCGCCTGCTCGTGCGCTCGGTGGCGGGCGACTACAAGCAGTTCGGCTCGGGCTTCGTCTGGTGCCTGGGCTGCAAGCTCGCGATGCACGCCCGGTCCGCCTGGTTCTGCCTGGAGAACGGCGTGCCGCGCATGGCCGACGGCTCCAACAGCGAGACCGACGAGATGGTCGAGCAGTCGCTGCTCAGCCTCAGCCTCATCGACTTCTTCTACGAGGACCACGCCGTGGCCTACGGCGCGCCGGTCTACGACGCCACGCGGGACGAGTCTCGCGATGTGCTGAAGGAAGCCGGGGTGCGCACGGGCCTGACGATCCTGGGCCGCCAGCTCGGCGTGCAGCCCACCTGCGTCGCGGGCGAGCTGTACTACCTGCCGTACCTGCTGCTCAACAAACCGGTCGAGCACAACGAGGAGAACGTGGCCGCTTTCTTCGAGAAGAAGACGCCCGCCGCGAAGCTCCTGGTCCGCGAGGGCCTCGCGTCGGTGGGCCTGGATGTGGACGAGCTGATCGCCGCGCGCATCGACGCTGGCCTCGAGCTCCACTAGCCTCCGCCGCCATGGCCCCTCCCACCACGTGGTACGCCCGCATCCGCCGCCAGATCCTCCACGGGGGCGTCTGGTCCGAGAAGCACCACCGCTCGAACCTCGACGGGGTGGTCGATCTGTTCCGCCGCTCCACGAAGTCCCGACAGCGGGCCATCGCGGCGGGCATCGCGGCCCTGCTGGCGGACGGGAACATCAACGCGCGGACCGGCGGCGTGCTGCTGCTCGAAGAGGTCGCCGGCGTGCTCGGCGCCCACCGCATCTCGCGGCTGGTGGAAGCGAACCTCGACAAGCTCGAGGGCGTGGATCCCGACCGCAACTACCGCAACTTCTTCGGGGATGACCTCGCGTCCCCCATCTACCGGCTGCTCGGCGACATGCGGGACCGCGACGCGGCGCCCCTGCTGCGCGACGCCTGGTCCCGTGACCGGAAGGTGGACGTGTCGCTGGCCATGGTCGATCCCGACTACGTGCTCGAGCACCCCGAGCTGCTGCACCGCAAGGCCATCGGCGGCGTGCTCGCGCGCCTGCCTGACCACGCCCGTCGCGCGAAGCTGCTGACGGCGCTCGCTCCCTGGGATCCCGAGGTGGCCGAGGCGAAGTGGTGGAAGAAGATCCCCGGCGACGTCGAGGCGCTCAAGGCGCTGCTGTAGCTCCCGGGTTCGGACTCAGCTCAGCCGCAGCGCCGCCGGCAGCACCACGAGGTCGGCCACCAGCGCCAGCACCGCGACGATGGCCGCGATGATGCCGAAGTGCATCGCCATCGCCGTGCTCGCGAAGAGCAGCGTCGCGAAGGATGCCGACAGCAGCACGGTCGTCAGCACGATGGCCCGGCCGGTGTGCTGCACGGCCTCGGCGACCGCTTCGGGCGGGGAGGAGCCCAGGGCTCGCCGCCGTCGGTAGCGCACGAGGAAGTGCACCGTGTCGTCCACGACCAGCCCCAGGGCGAGCGGGCCGACCATGAGCGTGCCGGGGTCCAGCGGCACGTCGAGCGCGGCCATGAGCGCCAGGCCGACGACGATGGGCGCGAGGTTCGGGATCATCGCGAGCAGGGCGAGGCGGAGCGAGCCGAGCAGCATCGCCATCATCAGGGAGATCACCGCGAAGGCGATGAGCAGCCCGCGCACCTGGGAGTCGACCAGGTAGCCGTCCAAGCGGGCGAAGAGCAGGCCGTAGCCGGTCGCGGAGATCGCCAGCGCCTCGTCGCTCTCCGCTGCGAGGCGCGCTTCCAGGACGGGCGCCAGCTCGATGATCCGCTCCAGCTGCCCGATCTCGAAGCGCACCGTCATGCGCCCCAGCGACGCGTCGTCCTGCGCGATGGACTCGAAGCCGTCCTCCCCCTCCACCAGGAGCAGGAGCTGCGCCGCCATCGCGCGGGTCGAAGGCAGCTGCGCTTCGCCGACCAGCGCCCGGTGCGTCTCCCGGTAGACGTCCAGCAGGGACACGACGGACGTGATGCCCGGCTGCGCGACGAGCCAGCCCTCCAGCTCCGCCAGGCGAGCCAGGACCGCCGGCTCCCGAAGCCCGCCCCCGGGCGCCTCGATGAGCAGCTCCATCGTCGCCGAGCCGCCCACCGCCTCCTCCACCGCGAGGGTCGCGAGCTGCGCGGGCTCGCCGTCCCGGAAGTAGCGGATGGGGTTGGCGCCCACGTGCACCTTCGTCATGCCCCACAGCGACACGGCGACGACGATCACGAAGGTCCCCAGCACGATCCGCGCGGCGCGCGGCGAGGGTCGGGCCAGCACGCTCAGCAGCCGCGCCAGGGGGCCGGTCTGCTGGCGGGCGAGAAACGCGGGGCCCGGAGGCTTCACCCAGGCGACGAACCAGGGCAGGAACGAGAAGGTCAGGACGAACGCGCTCGCCGCACCCAGGGCCGAGAGCACGCCGAACTCGCGCACGGGCCCGATGTCGCTGCTCGTCAGCGCCAGGAAGCCGGCGACGCTGGTGATGCTCGTGAAGAAGCAGGGGACCAGGAGCTCGCTCAGGCTCGTGCGCAGGGCGACCAGCGGGGGCTCGCCCTTCGACATCCTGTGCAGGGCGTCGGAGATCACGTGCACCGAGTCGGCCACCCCCACCGCCAACACCACGTTCAGCAGCGGCCCGCCGAGGATCCCGAAGCCCCAGCCCATCGCGCCGATGAAGCCCAGCACCCAGGCCACGGCCAGCGCCACCACGATCAGCGGGACGATCGCGGTCCGAAAGCGGCCGAAGACCAGCAGCCCGACGAGCACGATGACGCCCGACGAGAGCGGAGCGACCCGCAGCGTGTCCTGGCGCGCGAGGTCCCCGATGGCCGAGTCGAGCACCGGGAGGCCGGCGAGGTGCACGGTGAGGTCTGGGCTGCGGGCGAGCTCCGCGTCCACGGCGGCCTGGATGCCGGCGACCAGCGCGATCTTCTCGTCCAGGTCGGTGTGCTCGGGGTCGAGCTGGACGGCGATCAGGGTCGTGCGGCCGTCGGCGGTCACCAGGTGGTCGCGGATCAGGGCGGAGTCCAGGGCGCGCTCCTTCAAGCGGGCCGCCTCCTGTGCCGTGCGCGGGACCTCCTCGGCCAGCCGCCCCACGACCACGGCCTCGCCCTCACGGCGGATGAGCGGCGCGTCGAGCAGGGTGTCCACGCCGACCGCGAAGGGCGCCCGAGCCGCGGCGGTGCCCAGGCGATCGATGGCGGCGAGCACCTCGAGCTCGAAGACGCCGCCCTCGGCTGTGACCGCCACCAGGACCGTCTCGTCGGCGCCGAAGCGCTCCTGGAAGGCCTCGTAGGCCAGCACCATGGGGTCGTCGTCGAGGAACCAGGCGTCGATCGAGGTATCGAAGCGCAGGTCGCGCGCGCCGAGGCCAGCCAGCAGCGTCAGCGCGAGGACTGCGAGCAGCACGCCCCGCCGGTGGGTCACGACGAAGGCGGAGAGGCGGTCGGCGAACACCCCGGGAGTCTACGCGAGGCGGTCCGGGGGCCCCCGCGCCCGCGGGCCCGCTACCCTGGCCGCGTGATCGCTCCCCCGACCGGCGTCGTCAGCCTGGTGTTCACCGACATCCAGGGTTCCACCGCGCTCTGGGAGCGCCTGGGCTCCCGCTTTGCCGAGGCCCTCGAGCTGCACGACGCGCTCATGCGCCGGACCCTCGCCGAGCACGACGGCTACGAGGTGAAGACCGAAGGCGACGCCTTCATGGTCGCCTTCGCCTCGGCCGCGGACGCCGCTGCCTTCTGCCTCGACGCCCAGGAGCGGCTCCAGGACGCGGGCTGGTCCCAGGAGCTGCTGGAGCAGCCGGAGTGTGGAGTCGGCCCCGCCTTCCGCGGGGTGCGCGTGCGCATGGGCGTGCACACGGGGCAGCCCACGCACCGCGTCGACCCGACCTCGGGCCGCATGGACTACTTCGGGCCCGTCGTGAACCGCGCGGCGCGGGTGGAGGCGGCGGCGCACGGTGGCCAGATCGTGGTCTCGGCCGAGACCTGGGCGGGCGCGGACTTGAGCCCTGGGGACAGCGGGCCGTTGGTCGAGGACCTCGGCGTGCATGCCCTGAAGGGGCTGCGTCAGCCCGAGCACCTGCGTCAGCTGCTGCCGCGTCGCTTCGCGGAGCGCCGCTTCCCCGCGCCCCGCACGGTCGAGCGTCGCCGGAGCAACCTGGTGGCCTCGCCCTCGTCCTTCGTGGGTCGGGAGCGGGAGTTGGAGGAGGTCCTGAGCCTGCTGCGCGGCGGGCGGCGCACCGTGACGCTGATCGGGCCCGGCGGCTGCGGCAAGACGGCCCTGGCGAGGCGGGCGGCCGAGGCCCTGCTGCCCTCGCTGGCGGGCGGCGTCTGGGTCTGCGACCTGGGCGAGGCGCGGTCGCGGGACTCGGTGCTCTCCGAGGTGGCGGATGCCCTGGACCTCGCCCTCGGCGCCGCGGATCCGGCCCTTCAGCTGGGCAACTCGCTGCGCGGACGGGGCCCGGTCCTGCTCGTGCTCGACAACTCCGAGGGCTGCGTCGAGCCGACGGCCGAGCTCGTCGCCGCCTGGCAGGGCCGCGCGTCCCAGGCCCTCTTCCTGGTCACCAGCCGGGCGCCGCTCTTCGTGGCGGGCGAGCAGCTGCTGCCCGTCGATCCGCTCCAGCTCCCGGCCGAGGACGCCAGCCCCGAGGACATCCGCGCGAGCGAGGCGGTCCGCCTCTTCATCGAGCGAGCCCGCGAGGTGAAGCCCAGCTTCGCCGCCCGCGACGCCGACCTGGACGACCTCGCGGCCGTGGTGCGGGAGCTGGACGGCCTGCCCCTCGCCATCGAGCTGGCCGCCGCCCGCGTCCGCATGATCCCGCCGCGGACCATCCGAAAGCGCCTGCAGCGGCGCTTCGAGCTGCTGCGCGGCAACCGGCGGGACCTGCGCGACAAGCGGGCCACGCTGCGCGGCGCCATCGACGGCTCCTTCGAGCTGCTGGGTCCCGGCGAGCAGGCCGCCTTCGCGCAGTGCTCGGTCTTCGCGGGCGCCTTCTCCCTCGAGGCCGCCGAGCTCGTCATCGAGCTGGACGAGGACGGCCCCTGGCCCATGGACGCGGTCGCCGCGCTGGTCGACCAGTCGCTGGTGCGCCTCGTGCCGGATCCCGGGGAAGGGGAGCCGCGCTACGAGCTGCTGACCTCCATCCGCGCCTACGCCACCGAGAAGCTCTCCCCTGCGGATCGGGGGGAGGCCGAGCAGCGCCACGCGGCCTGGTACGCGTCCCTGGGCGGCCCCGACTCCCTGGCCGAGCTGGACGGCGCCGACGGCAGCGAGCGGCTGCGCGAGCTCACCCGCGACCGCGAGAACCTGCGCGTGGCGGTGGAGCGGTCGACGGCGCGCGGGGACGCCGAGGTCGCGGTCGGCGCTGCGCGGGCCCTGGCGGTGGTCCTGGCGGATCGCGGGCCCTTCGAGCTGGGGGTCGAGCTGCTCGGGCGTGTGCTGGCCCTGGAGCTGGAGCCCGCGCAACGGGCAGCGGTGCTGACGGACCGCGCGCAGCTGGCCCGGGAGCTGCTGCCCCTCGACGAGGTCGGCGCCTGGCTGGAGCAGGCCCTGGAGCTGGCGCAGGGGGCGGGCGAGGGCGGGACTGAGGCTACGGTCTCTCGCGCGCTGGGGCTCGTGCGCCGCCGGCAGGGGCGCCTGGAGGAGGCGGCGGAGCTGCTCGAGTCTGCCCAGGCCCTGCACGCGCGCCGCGGGGAGGCAGCGCGGGCGGCGACGGCCCAGGAGTCCG
>JAJDAI010000101.1 GCA_029261955.1 Deltaproteobacteria bacterium
CGACGATCTGATCATCGGCGCGTCCAACGCGGACTTCATCTCCCCGAGCACCGGCGCCCTCGTCGAGGGGCGCGGCGCCGTCTGGATCCACCGCTCGCCCTGGTAGGACCCGGGGCTTTTGCCACAGATTCCGCGAGCTTCGGCGGATCGCACCCCGCCGCCAATCGCGCCGCCGAGTCTCCCTCAGCTAGGGGAAGCCCCGACCCGGCCCAGCCGTCCCGCCCCGGTGGATCGCCCGGACTGCGGCAATCGGTCGCTGGGGGAATGCTTCAGGCGCGCGCCGGCCGTCTCCCCAGGACCCTGGAGGGGGTGCTGAATCGTGGGCGTTTTCGATTTGACAGACGCTGCCTGCGATTTCGTCGCCCAGGCGCGGCCCCTCACACGCACACCACTCAAGCCCGGAGATCTTCACTCGCCCCGCTCCTCCCGGAACGAGTCCAGTCGACCCGAATCCCCTGCTCCCACCTGCACTTGCTCGCTTCGGGCCCGGGTCGGCACGCGCGCTGCAACCCAAGATCGTGCCCCGAGCCGCGACGTCTCGGGACCGACCTTGGAGGACAACATGGCCACCCGCATCACCTGTTCCTTCGCGAGCCTCGCCGGCGGTCTGCTGCTCTGCCTGCTCATCGCAGCGCCGGGCCTGGCTTCAGCCGACACCATGTTGGAAGGCGGGATCCCCTTCACCCTCTCAGACGGCAGCGGTGACCAGGTCCCGGACCTGAACGCCGCCGCCAAGGTCAAGGTCAACCGGCTGCCCAACGGCATGCTCGTCTCGGTCTTCGGTGACGGCGTTGGACCCGACGTCTACGACGTCAAGGCCGACGCCGAGCGGCCCGCCCGCGACATCTTCGTCCGCACCTGCAACTCCAAGACCGCGGACTGCGCTGACGTCCGCAACTGGTCGGACGCGCGGAACCTCTCGAACACCGCGAACCTGAGCTCGCGCGCCGCGCAGTGGCGGGGGCCCGACTTCGGGAACCTGCCCTACTACGGCGACTCCGAGAAGCCGAACATCTTCAAGGTCGGCACGAAGGTCATCGTGACCTGGGTCGACCACTACTGCCCCGGCGACGAGCAGGGTGCGGTGTCCTACCTGGAGCGTGACGACCGCGAGATCGCCTACGCCTGCACCTACGTGGTCCGCTCCCTCAACGGCGGCCAGGCCTGGTCGGCGCCCCAGCAGCTGACGACCGGCTACCGCGACGCGAAGAGCGACGTGCCGCGCGGCAGCTCTGCCGCTTGGGCGATCACCTGGCAGGCGGACCCCGCCGGTCTGCAGCTCGGCGACGCCGATGGCCCCGGTGACGGTGGCTCGGGCGCCAAGGCGAGCCACGGCACGGACGTCTGGTACACGCGGCTGTCCGCCGCCGACTTCGCGGACGGGGTCGAGTTCCCCGAGCCGGTCCGCCTGACCGACAACTTCACCCGCATGGACCGCAAGCGCGGCGACGAGCTCGACGCGGAAGCCGGTCGGGCCGCCGCATCCCGGCCCAACCTCTTCGTCGCCGGATCGATGGTGCAGGTCGCCTACGAGGAGACGAAGGGCAGCGCCGGCATCGATCAGGGCAAGCTCATTCGCTACCACGTCTTCCCCTGGAACAGCCCGCCCTCGTCCTGCAAGCCCGATCTGACCGCGGACGACGGCTGCGCCCGCGCCGGAAACGGGCGGGTCCTGCCCGCGGACGACGACCCCGCCCGCATGGGCTGCATCGTGAGCGATCCCCGTGAGAACGCCCGACGTGTCCGCTTCTTCACCCAGGGCACGCCTGGGACGAACAGCGGCGTCAAGTTCCACATCTTCTGGAAGCAGGGCCTCTACGACGGCGGTGGCCCCTCGGACATCGTCGCCCGCTCGGGCATCGCGCCCGCGGACGAGAGCGGACCGAGCATCGGCCTGCGCTACCAGGACCTCGTGCCCCCCGTGGCCGTGCCTGTCGGGCCCGAGCCCGATGGCTGCAACCTCTACGGCGACGAGGACCTGGTCACCGGCGCCTTCGCCAACACCTACGGCATGAACCTGTCGGCGGACACCGCGATCGGCGGCAACCTGGCCGCGCACAGCGACGACAACAACCTCGAAGACGCCCGCGCGCACCGCGGCCTGATCAAGGGCGACTTCATCGCCCTCGGCTACTCCTACACGCCCGACTGGGCGGTCGCGCGCTACACGGATCTCGAGCACTACAACTTCTGGATCCGCACCTCGACCAACGGGGGCCTGGACTGGACCGCCCCCAAGAACGTGACCGGGGACATCCTCGGGCAGATGGCGGCGGAGATGGGGCTCGGACCGAAGGGCCTGAACGTCAAGGAGCCGCGCATCGTCAAGACGCCCGGCCACGGCCCCGGCTGCCCCAGCGGTGACCCCACCGCAGCTGACACCACCGATGCCAGCGACTGCTCCAACGGCAACACCTTCCTGCTGGCCTTCGGCGCCGAGGACAACGTCTACGAGTTCGTGGGCGGCGCCCGCGACCTGGACGTCTTCGTGCTCCGCACCACCGACAAGGGCCAGAGCTACGAGCAGGCCTTCTCGCTGGAAGGCGACGCCGAGCTGATCGAGCAGGGCGAGAGCCAGCTGCAGATCACCCCGGATGGGGACACGGTCTACGCCGTGTACTTCGCCCACGACACCTCGGGCTCCGACGTGCGCTTCTCGCTGCTGAACGAGATCGAGTACGGGGACGACGACGACAGCGCCATCGACGACGACGACAGCGCCGCCGATGACGACGACAGCGCCTCCGCCGCCGGCTCCTGCGCCGGATACGAGGAGGAGCTGGAGGAGACCAGCGAGCCCACCACCGGCTGCATGGCCGTCCGGGCCGGCGCCACGAGCGGTTCGCTCTTCGCGCTCCTGCTGCTGCTCGGTCTGCGCCGCCGTCGCGGTTGAACAGGGAAGGATGAGGCCTCGCCCACGGCCCGGGCTTCGGGTCGTGGGCGATGTCCGTCCGGAGCGCGTCCCTCGCCCGGCTGACGTAGCTTGGGGCCCCCACCCGGAGCCGCCATGGCCGTCATCGATCGCCGCGTCCGAATGCAGACCAGCCCCGAGGCCCTCTGGGCCCGCCTGACCGACCACGCCAGGATGACCGAGTGGCTGGCCGCCGACTCCGTGGAGCTGCTGAAGGAGGGCGAGCAGAGCCCGGGTGGCGTGGGCGCGCAGCGCGTCGTGCGGGCGGCGGGCTTCGGGCTGGTGGAGGACATCCTGCACGTCGTGGAGGGCGCGGAGCTGGACTACCAGCTGGTGAGCGGCGTGCCCGGGCTGGAGAGCCACCTCGGCCAGGTCCGCCTCACGCAGCACGGCGACGAGGTCGAGCTGCACTGGCACATCGAGCTGAGCTTCAAGACCCTGCACCCCAGCTGGTTCATCGGGCCCCTGCTCGTCTGGAGGCTCGCGGCCGGCCTCGACGCCAGCCTGAAGACCCTGAAGGCCTTGGTGGAGGCGGCGGACTGAGGCTGGTTCGGCCTCCATTGAACCGTTCACTGGACGGTTCGAAGGCCTGATCTCAGGACGGGCCCGTCGGCAGGCAGGCTCTGCGTCGTGCGTTCCTTGCCGTGATGTCGACTTGGTACGCGCCCTGCAATTCCTCCCAGCACAGGCCGGCAGCCCGCCGACCCGGGAGGTCCCACACCATGTCCGTCCACTCCGACCCGCCGACCTGCAGCTTCCTCTACAGCCTCGCCGCCACCCTGTTCGTGGTGAGCTACTACGCCATCCAGGGCATCGTCCTGCACGTCCGGGGCTGGATGTGAGCCGCGCCCTCGTCACCGGGGCCAGCGGGCACCTGGGCTCGAACCTGGTGCGCGAGCTCCTGGAGCAGGGCTGGGACGTCGTGCCCTTCGTGCGCGTCACCTCCCGGCTGGCGGGGCTCGAAGGCCTCGACGTCCGGCTCCGCTACGGCGACATCCTCGACCGGGCCAGCCTCGACGAGGCGATGGCGGGCTGCGATGTCGTCTTCCACGCCGCGGCCGTCTACCGGAACTTCGCCCGCGACCCCGCCGAGATCCTCGTGCCGGCGCTGGAGGGCACGCGCAATGTGATCGAAGCGGCAGCAGCCGCGGGCGTCGGGCGGGTCGTGCACACCAGCTCCTGCAACACGGTGGGCTTCTCGGCCGACGTCGACTCCCTCCGCAGCGAGGCGGACCACAACGAGCACCCCCACATGCCCTACGTCCGGGCGAAGGTGCAGAGCGAGCGGCTGGCGCTCCGGCTGGGTCGCTCCCTGGGCATCGAGGTGGTGGTGCTCTGCCCGACGGGCATCCTCGGGCCGCACGACCACCGGATCACCCCGACGACCGCCTTTGCGCGCGATGCCCTGCGCGGGGGGGCGGTGCTGCCAGGCGCCCAGAACCTGGTGCATGTGCGCGACGTCGCCCGGGCGCACGTCCTCGCGGCCGAGCGTGGCGGCGACGGGGAGCGCTACGTCATCGGGGGCGCCAACGTGCGCGCGGAGGAGCTGATCGCCTTCGTGCAGGAGCTCACCGGCTCGCGCCCGAAGGTCCTCCGCGGGCCCCGCTGGCTCTTCCTGGTCGTCGGCTGGCTGGCGGAGCGGGTCGCGCGCCTCCGGGGTGGCGAGCCGGCCCTCACCGTGGACATGGTTCGGGACGCCCACGGGCGGAGCGCCGTCTTCGACACCTCCAAGGCGGCCGAGCAGCTCGGCTTCGAGGCACGGGGGCCGCGGGAGACCCTGGAGGACACGCTGCGCTGGCTCGAGTCCACCGGCCAGCTGCGGGCGGCCTGAGGGCGGGGTCGGAGCCGCCGCTATGCTCTCGGGGAGGCCCATGCTCGACGACTTCTCCTCCGATCGCTTCCGCATCGTTCGCCCCCTGGGCAGCGGCGGCATGGGGGTGGTCTACGAGGCGGTGGACAGCTCCAGCGGGGAGCGGGTGGCGCTCAAGCGGCTGCGCCGGGCGGGCGGGCTCGACCTGCTGCTGCTCAAGAACGAGTTCCGGGCGCTGTCGGGGCTGAGCCACCCGAACCTGGTCGCGCTGCACGAGCTGCACGCGGACGGCGCTGGAGCCTTCCTGACCATGGAGCTGGTGGAGGGACAGGACCTCATCGGGAGCCTGCGGGGTCCGGTCGATCGGGCCGGGTCGAACTGGGTCGACGGGCAGACCCAGACCCTCGGCCTCCGGCCCGACGACACCCTGCTGGCCCCGTCGGCGCCCGACGTGCCTCCGCCCGAGTCCCGCGCCTTGCCCACCGAGGCGCTGCCCTCGCTGCGCTCGTCGCTGGCGCAGCTGGCCGAGGGGCTGGCAACCCTGCACGGCTCCGAACACCTGCACCGCGACGTCAAACCGAGCAACGTGCTGGTCACGGACGACGGCCGCGCCGTGCTGCTGGACTTCGGGCTGGTCTCGAAGCTCGCGACGGGAGGGGCCGAGGACGGCATCGCGGGCAGCGTGCCCTACATGTCCCCCGAGCAAGCGGCGGGCGGCGAGTTGGGCCCGGCGACCGACTGGTACGCGCTCGGCGCGATGCTCTACGAGGCGCTCTGCGGTCACCCTCCGTTCACCGGCGTCGTGGCCGAGGTCTTCCGTGCGAAGCAGTCAGCGCGCCCCGTGCCGCCCAGCGACCTCGTCGACGGGGTGCCCCTGGACCTGGAAGCGCTGTGCCTGGCCCTGCTGGAGCGCGAACCGGCGCGGCGTCCGACGGGCGTCGAGGTGCTCCGTCGCCTGGGCTGCGAGGAGGTCGCGCAGCGCATCGAAGGCGCCGCCCGGGACGGGGTTCGGCTCGTGGGGCGCTCCGAGGCGCTCGCGGTGCTGGACTCCGCCTGGACCGACCTGCGCGCGGGGCGGCCGGTGGTGGTGCACGTGCGGGGGCGCTCGGGCATGGGCAAGTCGAGCCTGTGCCACCACTTTCTCGACGGGCTCGACGATGCGTTGGTGCTGCGAGCCCGCTGCTACGAGCGCGACTCGGTGCCCTTCAAGGCCATCGATCCGCTGATCGACCAGCTCTCCCGCTGGCTCGCCGCCCTGCCGACCGCCGAGGCGGCGACCCTGCTGCCTCGCTACGTGCGCTCGCTGGCCCAGCTCTTCGGGGTGCTGCGCCGCATCCCGGTGGTGGCTGACAGCGAACAGCGCACCGCCGCCGCCGCCGATCCCCGCGAAGAGCGCCGCCGGGCCTTCGGAGCGCTGCGGGAGCTGCTGGCCCGCGTGGCGGAGCGGGAGCGCGTGGTCGTCTACCTGGACGACCTGCAGTGGGGCGACCAGGACAGCGGCGAGCTGCTGCGCGAGTTGATCCGGCTGCCCGATCCGCCCTCGATGCTGCTGATCGCGAGCTTCCGCAGCGAGAACGAGGAGAGCTCCCCGCTGCTGCAGATGCTGCGGGCGGACGCCGACACGGAGGGCGTCCGCACCCTCGACATCGAGCCGCTGCAGCCCGCGCAGTCCCTGGAGCTCGCGCGCCAGATCCTCCGATCGCGCGGGGTCGCGGAGGATCAGCTCGACGCGGCTGCCGCCCAGATCGCAGCCGAAGGGGCCGGCAGCCCCTTCTTCGTCACCGAGCTGGCCCACTGGGGGGGCGGCAAGGGGGCGCGCCTGGACGGCCTGGTTCGCGCTCGGGCGAGCGAGCTGCCGGAGGCGGTCGGCGAGCTGCTCCGCACCATCGCGCTGGCGGCGGTGCCCATGGCGAGGCGGGTCGTCCTGGACGCCGCGGGCGTGAGCGAGCGCCGCACGGAGAGCCTGACGGCCCTGGAGAGCGGGCGCTTCGTGCGCAGCTCGGGACCGGGGCCCGACGACCTCGTCGAGTGCTACCACGACCGGATCCGCGAGGCGGTGGTCGGCGGGATGGACGAGCCCGAGCGGCGGGCGATGCACGGCCGGATCGCAACGACACTGGAGGCGGCGGGCAGCGAGGACGCGGAGCTGATGGCCGAGCACTGCCTGCTGGCGGGCCGCAACGAGGACGCCGCACGACACGCCGAGCTGGCGGTGCAGCAGGCGCTCGCCGCCCTGGCCTTCGATCGGGGCGCGGCGATGCTCCGGCTGCTGCTGGAGCTGGGGGTGCCCGACGAGGCGACGCGGCAGGCCCGCCTGGAGCAGCTCGGGCGGGTGCTCCACCAGGGCGGGCGCGTGCTCGAGGCTGCGGACGCCTTCGACCGCGCGGCGAGCCTGGCGCAGGGGCAGGCCCGCCGCCGGCTCCTCCTGGACGCGGCCCAGTTGAGGCTCTGGGCGGGGGAGTTCGATCGGGGCCGCGAGACGGTGCTGGAGGTCCTCGACCAGGTTCATGGGCGCGTCCCGCGCTCCCGCCTCGGCTTGCTGCTCGGCGGCCTGTGGGCGCGGCTGAAGACCCGGCTTCGGGGCATTGGGCTGCGGGAACGGGACGACGAGGACGTGCGCCCCGAAGAGGGGGAGCGGATCGAGCTGCTCATGGGCAGCGGCTTTGGCGCGCTGCTGACGGACCAGCTCCTGGCCTTCTACCTGCTGGCCCAGTCCATCCCGCGCGCGCTGCGGCACGGCACGCGCCGGCAGCAGGTCTCGGCGCTGGCGGCCGACAGCTTCGTCGCGCAGATCGAGCCCGGGGGGCAGCGGCGCAGCGCCGCCGCCTTCCTCGCCGCCGAGGCCCTGGCGGAGCGCATCGGGGACAGCAGCGGGCTGGCCAACGCCTGCCTGTACCGAGGAATGTCCCTCGTACAACTCGGCGAATTCGGGCAGGGGCTTCCGATGATCTCGCGGGCAGCCCAGCTCCTGGAGAACCAGGTCGTCGGCGGCACCGCGAACCTGGGCTGGACCCGGATGTTCCTCGTGGCGGGGCTGGGGCTCTCTGGCCGGATCGATGAGTGCGTGCAGCGCTTCTCCGAGCTGATCGCAGACGCGCGTGACCGGGGCGACCGCACGCTCGAGGTCCACACCGTGCTCGGCGCGCTCGTCCAACCTCGCCTGATGCGGGACGACCCTGCGGCCGCGGAGCGAGCGATCGACGAGGCCCTGGTCCTGTGGGGCCGCTCCGAAGACGAGTTCGACCTGCAGCACTTCTACGGGGTGATGAGCCGCGCCCGGGTGCTGCTGTACCGGGGGGAGGGAGCGGCCGCGTGGGCCCTCATCGATGCTCGCCGCAAGGACATCCGGCGCTCCGGTGCCACGCGCAGCGGAGCCAACGTGCGCCACTACCGGGTCGTGGAAGCGGCCTCGGCGATCGCCGCTGCGGGCGAGGGTCCCCCGGCGGCGCGGGCCCGGCTGCTTCAGCGGGCGGAGAAGCTGGCGGACCGCCTGCTGGCCGACGGCCCCGCTGGGGTCGCCTGGGGAGGGCTCCTGGGGGCGGTGTCCGCGGCGGCGCTCGGGCGCCCCGAGGTCGCGCGGGCTCGCCTGGACCTCGTCGAGCCCATCGCGCGCTCCGAAGACTTCGCGGTGGCGGGGGCCATGGCGAAGATCCACCGGGCGCGGCTCTTTGGAGACGCCGCGGAGCTCGATGCTGCTCACGCTGCGCTCGGTGAGCTGGGGATCCGGGACCCCCTGCGTTGGACGCGCTCCTGGGCGCCGTGGCTCGAGCCCGCCGAGGGGTAGCCTGGGCGGGCACGGACCCGGCATGCTGCGGGCGGAGGATCCCCTGGCGCGAGACGACACCACCCTGCGGCCCGACCCGACACGCGCGAAGGGCGCGGGCGGCGACACCGTCGTGCTGACCCTCATCGCGCACCCCGACCCCTCGCGGGTGGGCGAGCGGGCGCTGCTGCCTCGCTCCACGTCGGTGGAGCTGGGCCGCAAGGCGCCGGACTTCGCCCCGGTCGGGCAAGGCGGCGCGCCCCGGCCGCTCGACGATCCCTACATCTCCCGCAAGCCCGCCCAGCTGCGCGCTCAGCCTGGCGGCGGCCTGCGGATCGAGCCCAACCTCGCCGGGGCCGAGCTCAAGGCCGACGGCGAGCCGATCCTGAGCATCCGGACGCTGGGGCCCGAGGCGTTGGGCACGGGTGTCGTGCTCGAGGTCGCGGGCCGGGCGGCGCTGCTGGCGCACCGGGTCCAGGACCTGGCGGACTCCGGCGACGACTTCGGAATGGTGGGCCTCTCCCAACCCCACCCCTCGGTCCGCCCGCGCGACGGGCAAGTAGCCGACCAAGACGTGCCCGTTTTTATCCCGGGCGAGTACGGCGTCGGCACGGAGCTCGTTGCCCGCGCGA
>JAJDAI010001001.1 GCA_029261955.1 Deltaproteobacteria bacterium
GGGAACGCATCCCAGCCATCGATCAGACCGGGAGCTTAAAAGAGCGTGACCAATGCCCCTCAACCAGGACTCGGTCCGCCGCGATTCGGGTTGAATACGCTGATGTGGAGCATGGTCGGGGTCGGGCTCCTGCTGACCGCCTACGTGCAATTCGGTTCCCATGTGATGGCCGTGGTCGTGCTCTTATTGCTCACGATTTTTGCCCATGTCGCTGGGAATTCGCTGGGCACGAAGCTGCGGGCGCTGTACCAGCGGAAGAAGGGTCGAGACCTGTTCGACCTCTGGCTGGCCCTGGAGCGCGGTGGCTTCGAGGCGGAGGCGGTCATTCAGTGCTTTGCTCGGTACATGGTGGAAGGCGGCCACTCGGCCTCACGAGCTCAGGTCGAGGCGAACCTCCACGCCAAGGCCTCCAGCCGCGAGTTCCGAGGCGACATCAACCCGCTGCTCCGTCCCGGCATCGACTGGGACTTCGATGTGGCGATGGAGGTCGTCCAGGACCGTCTCGTCGGGAAGCTACCGGGAGAGCCGTGGAAGGGTGCTCGCACCTGAGAATTCGGGACTGGCTGGGCAGGTGCCGCAGCTGCTCCAGGCCAGAGTGAGCGAATAGAGGCCCGCCGGATGCGGGCCGACGGAACAAGACCCGATCTGAAGGCGGCATTTCGTCCAACACGTCCCGGATAAACGCTGCGGGCGAAGCCCGTGGCGTTTAGCCAGTGTTGTGCGGCGGACCGCCAAGACACCTCCGAGGAGTGGGCCCCGGACGGGCCCACGGGGGGAAGAACGATGCCCCGGCAGGGTATCGGCCTACCCCGCGGTGCCACCGCATGTCGTGGTCCTCGTTGGGGGCGCGGAAGTGGGAGGTTGAACGCCCCATCGGTGCCGGGGTAGCCTCGGAGCAACCTCGCACAGCCCCAGTTCTCGGGCCATCGCTGCGGCGGTGGAGGAGAAGCTCGATGCCCTACCGATACTTCCAGGTCTTGGCCGCCACGATCCTGCTGTTTGGCCTAGCGGCCTGCGAAGCGGAGGTTGAGGGAGATGAACCAGGCGAGTGCAGCGACGGGGTCGACAACGACCAGGATGGCGCCCTGGACTGTGGGGACGACGGTTGCAGTATCGCGACAGACTGCGTTGGCGATGACGATGACGTCGCAGATGACGACGATGCGGCGACCGACGATGACGACACCACGCCGGATGATGACGACATGACGTCTGACGACGACGACACGACGTCTGACGACGACGACACCACGTCAGACGATGACGATACGGTGGCGGACGACGACGATACGGTGGCGGATGACGACGATAGCGGCGCAGATGACGACGACGCCACCGGCGCACCGTTCGTCGAGGTCGTCACCGGGATCTGGCACTCTTGCGCACTTCGGAGCGATGGCAACGTCGAGTGCTGGGGAAGCAACGACGAAGGTCAGACGTCCGTTCCCGCGGCCTCCTTCGTGACCATCGCCTCGGGTCAGCAGCACACCTTGGGACTTGATTCGAGCGGTGTTCTCTACGAGTGGGGATACAACCTCGCCGGCCCGTCGATGCCACAGACCGGGAACTACGCAGCTGTTGGAGGCGGGCACTGGAATAGCTGCGTACTCTCGGACGCTGGTTCGGTTTCCTGCTGGGGCAGCGAGAACACCGATGTGAACGACGCACCCACCGATGTGTTCACCGAGGTATCTGTGGGGAACACGCACGTATGCGGGGTGACCTCCGTGGGCACTGGAGTCTGTTGGCCCGGCGATGACGCCGGAGCGCAACTTCCAGTTGCTGCCTACGACAGCATCTCGGCTGGCTCGTACTTCAGCTGCGCCGTGCTCGTCGGCGGCACAGTCGACTGCTGGGGCGAGAACGACTTTGGCCAGGCGACAGCGCCACCGACAGGGACCTACAGCCAGGTGAGCGCGGGTCACTATCACAGCTGCGCAGTACGTGACACGGACCAGTCCATCGCGTGCTGGGGACAGAACGCCGACGGGCAGGCAGCAGCGCCCTCGGGGACCTTTGCGCAGGTGTCGGCTGGCGGTTGGCACACCTGCGCGATCACGTCTGGTGGGACCGTTGAGTGTTGGGGCCAGAACACCGAGGGCCAGGCGTCGCCACCGGCGCGATAGCCAAACCTCGGGCTCTGTCCCCGGCGTGACCTGACGCGCAACGGGCTCAGCTACGTTGGCGGGTCGGCCGACGGGATGGCTTCGGGTGTTTTGCCAGGTTCGACCGAGCTCCCGGGGTCTAGCGGGCCAGGGAACAGCCCGCGCTTCGGCCGTCCCGCCCGGGCGCGACCCCGTACCGTCGAGCAGCGACGGCTCCGGGAGGCACCGAGATGTGAGCCAGCGGCCATGACGGCCGCTGGTGTGAAGCTCCCTCAGGCCTTGTGGCGGTCTGGCGCACAACACGTCATTGATAAACGCCGTGGCCGTTGGCCGGGGACAGCAGGAGCGCCGCTGATGCACTGCCGTCCTCGAAGCCGCCGAAGCTGAGGCAGCGAAAGGCCATGGCATTTATCAAGTGTTGGCCGTCGCCGGGCTTTCGCGGTGTCTGGATGCAGCTCCCGCTGAGCACCGCTGCTCCGTGCCGCGAGCGCGCTGCTGCGAGGCCGAGGACAGCCCCGAGCCCCGAGACCCCAGGCCCTTCTTGACGGCGCCGAGTCCGCGGCGCGCGAGGGCCGAGACCGGCGCCCTGCAGACTCCCCGTTGTCGAGAAGCGGCGGCTCGAGACGTGGGCAAGGC
Source organism: Deltaproteobacteria bacterium (assembly GCA_029261955.1). Classification (GTDB taxonomy): domain Bacteria; phylum Myxococcota_A; class UBA796; order UBA9615; family UBA9615; genus CALCXL01. The sequence goes on from JAJDAI010001001.1 coordinate 2,742, forward strand.
CGGGAACCCCCAAGAACCTCTCCGCCCCGGAGACCCGCAGACCAGTCGGCCCCGCCGCCACCCCGTCGGCTCACGCGTCCAGGCCGTCGAAGCCGCAGCTTCCCCCGGGCGCCGCCAAGGCCGCGGCGCACCCGCCTGGGAGAGCGAGAAGCGGCGGCGCGCTCACGCAGGAGCCAGCTGCCTCCTCGAGCACTCACGATGGTCGAGAAAAGCCCCAACCGCCTGCCCGCCGCGGATGCCCGGGACACCCGCGGCCAGGTCGAAGGCACCGGCCCGGGGAAAGTGCGCCGCAGACCAGCCCCGCGGAGCAGCAGACCCCGCAGGACAAGGGAGCCGAAGCAGCCACGCCCGAGAGACGCATCCCGCTTGTCCGCACCGCTGCTCTTGCCCCCACGCGCGCCAGCACCTCCGCGGCCAGAGCAGCAAGCGCCAGAAGAGCCCGGAGCCCGCTGACATCACTCAGCGACGGCGCGCGAGCCATGCGACAGACAGGAAGCCTGAGAGCCCGTGGATGCCGAGCCGCGGCGGCGCACCCAGGAGGCCGAGGGCTTCCGCGCCGAGCTCGCCGTCCACGCCGCCATCTC
>JAJDAI010001002.1 GCA_029261955.1 Deltaproteobacteria bacterium
CTGGTCCGCTTCGCGACCGAGGGGCCCAACGTCATCGTCGCCCTCGGGGACGAGGGATGCGGGCTGCGCTGGGGCAACGGAGGCCTGCTCGGCCGCCCCGCCGCGATCGGCTCCACGCCCTTCGAGCTGGCCCGCCGCGCCGAGCTGACGGTCCTGCCTGTCTACGCGGTGCGCGAGAAGTCGGGACACCGCCTGGTGGTGGAGAAGGCCCTGCGCATCTCGAACACCGGCCGCGGCGACGCGGACCTGGACACGAGCGCCTCCCGCTGGCTCAAGCAGGTCAGCCAGTACGGGCGGCGGCACCCGCACCACTACCTCGGCCACCTGCTCGTGCGCCGTTTGAACGCCCCGTCTTCGGCGCCGCTCTTCGCCGACGCGGCGTAGTGACCCGTCCCCCCGGCGGCGATCGACGGGCTCCCCGGAACCTGAACACCGGCCTGCGGTCCGAAGGCTCATGACCCGTATTTGGATTTATCGAATCCTGCGCGGCACGGCCGCGAGCCTGCTCCTGGGTGCCTGCCTCGGCGGGCTCGAAGCGACGATCGGCCTGCGCAGCGGCGTGACCGAGATGCTCCTGCCGCTTCCGCGTCTGCAGCTCTGGGCCCTCGGCGCCGGCACCGCGGGCGCCATCGCCGCGCTGCTCGGCCTCGTGCTCTCCGCCGCCATCGGCGCCGTCGCCGGCCACGATCCCGAGACCCTGGCCCTGGCGCTCGACACCGACCGCGACCCCCGCCACCCCTGGCTGCCCTGGGTGCTGGGCGGCGTCTTCGCGGTCGTGGGCATCCTGCTGGTGCTGCCCCCGGCCTTCCGCCTGCCCCCCGGCCTGGCCGGCCGCGCGGTCCCGATGCTGGGCCTGCCGCTGGTCGGCGCCGCCGCCTTCGCCATCAGCGCGCGCTTCTTCCTGCGCCGCGTCGATCAGACCGGCAAGGGCGCGGGCGTCGCGCTGCTCGGCCTGCCCGTCATCCTGGTCCTGTCCATGAGCCTCGCCGTGTCGGCGCCCATGCGCGGCGGCAAGAAGGGCGGAGGACGCGCCCGCGAGGGCCTGCCCAACGTGCTGCTCATCTCGGTGGACGGCCTGCGGGCGGACCACGTGGGCCGCGAGGGCCGCGTGCGCACCGGCTCGCTGAACTGGCTGGCCGCGCACGGCGTGAGCTTCGAGCAGGCGACCACCCCGTCCACCGCCGAGGCCCCCCCGCTCGCGGCGCTGCTGACGGGCATGCACCCGCTCAACTCCACCTTCGTGGCCGACGGCCAGCGCCTGCCCCGCCGCGTGCCGGGTGAGGGCAAGCCCCTGCGCACCCTGGCGGAGATCCTGGGGGAAGAGGGCTTTCGCACCGGCGCCTTCGTCTCCTCGGCGGCGCTCGACGCCCGCGCGACGGGCCTGGACCGCGGCTTCGAGGTCTACGACGACGGCGTGCACGGCGGCATTCCGGGCGCCGCGCACCTGGCCGTGCCGACCCTGAGGAACTGGGTTCGCTGGGCCCGCACCGGCCGCGCCGACCCGCCGGCGATCCTGCGCCCGAGCGCCTCGACCCTCATCCAGTTCGAGCGTTGGCTGGCCTACCACTACGACGAGAATTTCTTCGCCTGGGTGCACCTCAGCGATCCCCGCATGCCGCACCTCATGGCCGAGGGCCAGGAAGCGGCCCTGGTCGATCCCATCCCCGGGGAGGCGGGCCGCGGCTACGGCGCCCGCGTCGCGCAGATGGACGAGGTCCTCGGCGAGCTGCTCAAGGCCCTCGAGCAAGACGGCTTGATGGAGCGCACGCTCATCGTCGTGGTCGGCAGCCGCGGCCTGATCCCCGGCTCCGTGCGCCCCAGCGTCGGCGAGCCCTGGTCCCACGTGCCCGCGATCCTGCACGGCCCCGGCCTCCAGGAGGGCGTGAGCCTCAGCCAGCAGGTGCGGCTCGAGGACATGGCCCCCACCGTGCTCTCGGCCGCCGGCCTGCGGCGCTCGCGCATGGCGGACGGCGTCTCGCTGGTCACCACCATGAGCGACAGCCGCTCCCTCACCGCCCTGAAGGCCCTGACCCTGGCCCCGCCGCGGGCCGACGGGCAGAGCGCCGCCGCGCTGCGAGCGGGGCGCTGGAAGCTCGTGCGCGACCCGCGCGGCACCTCGGCGCTCTACGACCTGGTGCGCGACCCCGAGGAGTTGCACGACCGCAAGGACTCGGCCAAGCAGGCGGGGGAACTCACCTCGGCCCTCAACGGCCTGATCGGCAGGAAGTCGCCGCGCGTCGTGCTGCCGCCGCTGGACCCGGGCCGCGCGGCCCAGCTGCGCGGCCTCGAATCCGCGCTCTGAGCGCTCGTTCACCTTGCCGCCTCCGGGCCGGTGGTGTACCTCTTCCGCGCCGTGACTGACCGCGCCTACCTCATCCTCGAAGACGGCCGCACCTTCACCGGACGACCCTGGGGTCACCGGGGAGTGAAGACCGGCGAAGTCGTCTTCAATACCTCCATGACCGGCTACCAGGAGATCCTCACGGATCCCTCCTACGCCGAGCAGATCGTCACCATGACCGTGCCCCACGTGGGCAACTACGGCGTGACGGCGCTCGACGAGGAGAGCCAACGCCCCCACGTGAACGGCTTCGTCGTGCGCGAGGTGAGTCGGGTGGTCTCCAACCACCGGGCCGAGGGCGATCTGGACAGCTACCTCACCGGCCACGGCGTGCCCGGGATCTCGGGCATCGACACCCGCGCCCTGACCCGCCACATCCGCACGGCGGGCGCGATGCGGGGGATCATCGGGAACGACGGCACCCCGCCCGAGGAGCTGAAGCGCCTCCTCGCGGGCTACGGCGGGCTGACGGGTCTCGACCTGGCTGGCCGGGTGAGCTGCGACGCGCCCTACGACGTCGAGTCGGACGGTCCGCCCAGCTACCACGTGGTCGCCCTCGATTTCGGCATCAAGCGCAACATCGCGCGGCTGCTCGCCTCGCGCGGGCCCGCCCGCGTCACCGTCGTGCCGGGCACCACCTCCGCCGCGGACGTGCTGGCTCTCGAGCCCGACGGCGTGATGCTCAGCAACGGCCCGGGCGATCCGGAGCCGGTGGCCGAGTACGCGGCCGAGACCATCCGCGGCCTGCTCGGCAAGGTCCCCGTCATGGGCATCTGCATGGGCATGCAGGTCCTCGGGCTCGCCCTGGGCGGCACGACCTACAAGCTGAAGTTCGGGCACCGCGGCGGCAACCAGCCGGTGATGGACCTGCGCAGCCGCAAGGTCGAAGTCACGGCCCAGAACCACGGCTTCGCGGTGGACGCCGACTCGCTGTCCACGACCGAGGTCGAGGTCACCCACCGCAACCTCAACGACGGCACCCTGGCTGGCTTCGCCTGCCGCAAGGTCCCCGCCTTCGCCGTGCAGTACCACCCCGAGGCCAGCCCCGGGCCGCACGACGCGCAGCACCTCTTCGACGACTTCTACAAGATGATCGGTGAGTTCCGTCGCCACTGAGGACCCGCTCTCCGTCTCGCAGCTGGCGAGGGCGGTGCAGGGCACCTTGCAGGACGCCTTCCCGCGCCCCGTCTGGGTGCGCGGCGAGCTGAGCAACCTGCGGATGTACGGCTCCGGTCACTGGTACTTCACGCTCAAGGACGAGGGCAGCCAGCTGAAGGCGGCGATGTTCTCGCGCGCCAACCGCCGCGTCCGCTTCCGGCCGAAGGACGGGGACGAGGTCCTGGTCCAGGCCCGCGTCGACGTCTACACCGTGCGCGGCGATCTCCAGATCATCATCGAGGCCATGCAGCCCCTGGGCGCCGGTCGGCTCCAGCAGGAGTTCGAGCGCCTCAAGGCGCGGCTTCAGGCCGAGGGCCTCTTCGACGCCGATCGCAAGATCCCGCTGCCGGCGGTGCCTCGGCGCATCGGCATCGTGACCTCGGAGAAGGCCGCGGCGCTGCAGGACATGCTGCGGGTCCTCCAGGAGCGGGACCCGAGCCTCGCGATCACCCTCGCGCCCTGCCGCGTCCAGGGTCAGGGAGCGGCTGCATCCATCGCCGCTGCGCTCGACCTGCTGAACCGCTGCTCGGACGTGGAGGTCATCCTCTGCGGCCGTGGAGGCGGCTCCATCGAAGACCTGTGGGCCTTCAACGAAGAGGTCGTCGCGCGCGCGATCGCCCGCTCCCGCATCCCGGTGATCAGCGGCGTGGGGCACGAGATCGACTTCACCATCGCCGACTTCGTGGCCGACGCGCGGGCCCCGACGCCCACGGGCGCCGCCGAGCAGGTCGTGCCGGTGCGCCGCGAGCTCGAGCGGGCGGTGACGGACCGGAGCCGTCGCCTCGAAGCGGCCTACCGCCGCGACCTGCAGCGCCGCCGCCAACGCGTGCGCGAGCTCCGCGCCCGCCTGCTCTCCCCCCGCCGCCGCCTCGACCGGGACGCCCAGCGGGTCGACGACGCCCGCCAGCGGCTGAGCGCAGCCCTCTCCGGCTCGCTGCGTGCCCACCGCACGCGCCTGCTCGCCGCCGAGTCCCGTCTCGCGGCGTCGACGCCGTCGCGCCGGGTGGAGCGGGCCCGCAGCCGCGTGCAGGAGCGTCACCTGCGCCTCGCCCGCGCCTCCATCCTCGGCCAGCAGCAGCGCCGGCGCTCCCTCGAGGGCACCCGCCGCGCCCTCTTGGCCCTGGGCCCGCTCCAGGCGCTCGATCGGGGCTTCGCGATCGCCCTGGACGGTTCGGGCTCCGTGCTCGACGATTCGGCCTCGGTATCCCCCGGCGACCCGGTGCGGGTACGCTTGCGGCGCGGAGCCCTGGATTGCCGCGTCGAGCACTGCCTGCACGGCGACGACCTGGATCTGCGCGGAAGGAACCCGAGTTGAGATTCCCAGCCCTGGCCCTGCTTCTCCTCGCCGTCGCGCTGCTCTCGGGCTGCGCCGACTGGAAGTCCTGCGAGGAGGACATCGAGTGCCTCGTCATCTGCCAGTGCCTCGGGCGCGAGGGCCCCATCACTGTCGGGCCCTACGAGTGCAAGCTCGGCACCTGTGGCTCGGCCCACGCAGCCGACGCGGACTGCGTCGCCCCCTGCGAGCGCGCGCCGCCGCAGGTGTTCTTCGGCGATGACGACGACGACTCCGCGGTCCCCGACGGCGACGACGACAGCGCCGGCGACGACGACGACAGCGCCGACGACGACGACTCCGGAGCCTGAACCATGGCCCCTCGGCCAGAAGTCCTGCTCGTCGACGACGATCCGAAGGTGCTGCGCCTGCTCGAGGCCACGCTGCGCCTGAAGGAGTACGAGGTGGTGAAGCTGGAGTCGGCTTCGGCCGCGCTCGCCTTCCTCAAAGAGCAGACGCCGGACCTGATCATCAGCGACATCATGATGCCGGACCTGGACGGCTACGACTTCCTGCGCCGCGTCCGCGCCCACCCGCCGGCGGCGAGGGTCCCCTTCATCTTCCTGTCCGCCCGCTCCGAGCCCGAGGACGTGGTCAAGGGGCTGCGCCTCGGCGCCGACGAGTTCCTGCGCAAGCCCTTCTCCATCGACGAGCTGCTCGTGCGCGTCGAGCGCGTGTTGGAGCGCTCGGACCGCCCCGTGGCGCGCGAGACGGCGGGCATCTTCGAAGGCGACCTCAACCTGATGTCCGTGCCCGATGTGCTGCGCATGCTCTGCGTGCAGCACCGCGACGGGGTGTTGGTGGTCGAGGTGAAGGGGCACCGCGCCGAGGCCCGCTTGTCCCTGCGCAGCGGCCAGGTCGTTCACGCCGAGTACGGCCTGCTGACGGGCGAGTTCGCGCTGCTCCAGATGCTCCTCGCCGACCGGGGGCGCTTCTCGTTCCGGCCGGACGAGACCATGGAGGCGGAGACCATCGAGTTCCAGACCCTGCCGCTGCTCATGGAGGGCTACCGCCTCCTGGAGGCGGGCCTGCGGCGGGGCGTGGACCCGGAGAGCCCCGCCGCCGTGCGCGCCGCGGGCCGCGTGCTGGAGGGCGCCCGCCGCGCCGCGCCGCCCCTGCCGCGCATCCAGGACGAGCTCGAGGAGGCCATGACCGCCTCCGCCGTGCTCCGCATGACGGAGGGCCGCCCCCCGGTGCACGGCGAGGGCAACCGGGTGCTCGACACGCTGGACGACGACGAGTTCGACGAGACGCAGGTGCTCGGCCCCGCCGACGTGGTCTCCGAGCTGAACCTGCCGGGGGACGCTGAGCTGCTCGCAGCCGACGAGCCCGTCATGGCCAGCCTCGGCCCAGGGGGTGCCTTCGACGAAACGCTGGAGCAGGATGGCACCGGCGGTGGAGC
>JAJDAI010001003.1 GCA_029261955.1 Deltaproteobacteria bacterium
GTCTCGGCCAGGCCGCCGCAGCCGCAGACCCAGGAGCAGTACCAGCGCTTGCCGAAGAAGTAGGTCAGCGCGGGGGTGACGAGGAAGGTCGCCGCCGCGCCCCAGAGGATCATGAAGCGGCCGACGGCGTGCCCGCTCCACTCCTTCGCGATGATCCCGGCGTCGCCCATCACGTAGTCGAAGGGCAGCAGGTAGTCGGGCTTCAGCGGCCAGAAGTAGGTGAAGTAGAAGTCCGGCTGGTTCATCTTCTTGAGCAGCTGCGGGAGCACGAACGCGAAGCCCAGCTGGAAGAAGATGACCGAGGCCGTCCGGATGAGGTGATACCGGTTGTGCCGGTACTTCATCATCATCCGGCCGCCCATGACGATGACGGAGGCGGTGTAGAGGAAGCCGTAGAGGAACCACTGGTCGGCGGCCTTGCCGGAGAGGGCCAGGGCCAGCGGATCCAGCAGGCGCACCGCCCCTTCGAGCGAGGAGGCGTGCCAGTACAGCATCAGATAGAAGCCGGTGATCACGACGCCGAGCACCCAGCCCCAAGCGCCGCGGTTCATGACCGAGCTGTGGAAGACGCCGTGGTGCTTGATGCCCGGCGTGGTGTTCCGGTAGCTCAGCCACCAGTAGGCGCCGCCGCCCGCGAGCGCGGTGCCGAAGGTCAGGGCCAGGGCGCCCCAGGCGGGCATGAGGCTCTGGAGCTTGCCGGGGGCCAGGAGGGCCATGGCGAAGAGCAGGCCGCCGAGGCCAGCGAGGGCCAGGGCCCCCTTCTCGGCCGGGGTGGGCTCGCGCACGTCGCCGCCCACGCGCATGCCGACGTCGGGTCGGCCGATCTGGATGAGCTCGCTCACGACGCACCGCCCATCGCGGCGAGGATGTCCGCACCGTGCCAGCGGGTGAACTCGGGGTCGAAGGCGGCCTCGCGCAGGTGCTGGAGCACGTAGTCCACCGTCTTGTGTTCGTGGATCCAGGCCTCGCAGACGCGGTGGCGGAAGCGGATCCCCATGAGGTTGAAGCCGACGACCCGGCCGCCGATGTGCACGATGCGCAGGCTCTGTCGCCCGGACTCGTGAACCCAGAGCAGGCTCTCGTGCTCCCCGTCGAGCGTGTGGATCGAGCGCGGGTTCACGTCGCCGTAGACCTGGTACTCCAGGTCGAAGAACTTCGCGGAGTTGAACCAGATGCCGCCGTGGTACTCGGTGGACGCGCCCAGCAGGTTCTCGGCCACGACCTCGCCCTGGCGGCGGCCCGTGTACCAGACCGCCTGGATGAGGTTTCGCTGCTCGTCGTGGCGCTCAATCTCGGCGCAGTCACCCGCGGCGAAGACGTCCGGCACGTTGGTGCGGAGCTGGCGATCGACCAGCACGCCGCGCCCGGTCTCGATGCCCGAGTCGGCGCAGACCTGGATGTTGGGGCGGACGCCCGCGGTCAAGCCGACGAAGCCCGCCTCGATGCGATCGCCGTTGCTGTCCACCACGGCGCAGACGCTGCCGTGCTCGTCCCCGACGATCTCGGTCAGCTCGGTGTTCAGGCGCAGGTCGATGCCCTCGGCCTTGATCACCTGGCAGACCATCTCGGCCTCTTCGTTCGGCAGCACGCCGTTCCAGTACGCGGACTCGCGCACCAACAGCGTGGTGTGCACGCCCCGGGAGTGCAGCATCTCCGCCAGCTCGATCCCGATGAGGCCGCCGCCGACGACGGCCGCCGACTTGAGCCCGGGGCTGCGCCGCTCGAGCGTCTCCAGGTCCTGGATCGAGTACATGCCCGAGACGCCGTCCAGGTCCTGGCCCGGCCAGCCGAAGCGGTTGGGCGTGGAGCCGGTCGCGATGAGCAGCTTGTCCCAGTCCATGGGCCGCGAGCCGTCGAGCACCAGCTGCTTCTTCTCGGTGTCGATGGACGTCACCCAGCCGCGCACGAGGTCGATCCGGTTCTTGACCCAGAAGCGATCCTCGTAGGGCTTCGTGTCCTGGTAGGTCATGTGGCCCATGTAGACGTACATGAGCGCGGGGCGGGACCAGTGGTGGTCCGACTCCCCCGAGATGATGGTGATCCGGGCCTTGGGATCCCGCTTTCGCAGGTTCCGAGCCGCCGTCACGCCCGTGATTCCGTTGCCGATGATCGCGATGTGCATCCGAGTCCCTCGCGTCGGGTGTGACGGTTCCCCCTCGTCCCCCGTTACAGGGCTGGAACCGACGCGGGCGGAACCCGGCGTCAGGCATCCTAGCCCGGTTCCCGCCATGACCGATCTCCTGGAGAAACGATGTCCGCCACGCCGTTTGAAGGTGCCGAGTCGCTGCTGCTCGACGACGAGCACGACGCTCTGCTCGCCGCCCGCGTCCACCCCCTGGAGTGGCGCGATCCGGAGCCGAAGAGCCGCTACCACCTGGTGGTGCTCGGGGGCGGCACGGCGGGGCTGGTGGCCGCAGCGGGGGCGGCCGGGCTCGGGGCGAAGGTGGCCCTGGTGGAGCGCGCGCTGCTCGGGGGCGACTGCCTGAACACGGGCTGCGTTCCCAGCAAGGGCGTGATCCGGGCGGCGAAGGCCGTGCACGCGGCCCGGAACGGCGAGCGCTTCGGCCTGCGGCTGGCGGGCGAGGTGGGCTTCGACTTCGGAGCCGCCATGGCCCGCATGCGTTCCTTGCGGGCGCACATCGCGCGGCACGACTCGGCGGAGCGCTTCGCGTCCCTCGGGATCGACGTCTTCATCGGGGACGGGCGCTTCACAGGCCCCGACCGCCTTCAGGTCGGGGATGCGAGCTTGCGCTTCAAGCGCGCGGTGCTCGCGACCGGCGCCGGCCCCCTGGTTCCGCCGATCCCGGGCCTCGTCGGCAACCCCCACGTGCTCACCAGCGACACGCTCTTCAGGCTGACCGAGCTGCCGCGGCGGCTCGTCGTGGTCGGCGCCGGCGCCATCGGCAGCGAGATGGCCCAGTCCTTCGCGCGCATGGGCAGCGAGGTGACGGTCATCGACATGGCGGAGCGGGGCCTCGGGAACGACGACCCCGACGCGGCGGCCCTGGTGCAGCGGTCCATGGAGGCCGACGGCGTGACCTTCCACTTCGGTGCTCGGCTGCAGCGGGTGGATCAGGACGGCACCGTGCACTGGACGCACGGGGACGACGACGTGAGTGCACGCGCGGACGCCGTGCTGCTCGCCATCGGCCGCAAGCCCAGGCTCACCGGCCTCGGCCTGGAGGAGGCGGGCGTCGCCCTGGACGGCGGCCGGCTGGTCAGCGACGACTTCATGCGCACCACGAGCAAGCGCATCTATGCGGCCGGGGACGTGGTCGGCTCACACCAGTTCACTCACGCCGCCGACGCGCACTCACGCATCGTGATCGGAAACGCGCTCTTCCCGGGGCGCGGGCGCAAGAGCCGGCTGACCATCCCCTGGGCGACCTACACGGACCCCGAGGTGGCCCACGTCGGGCCGCGCACGGCCGAGCTGGACCCCGCCACGACCGAGACCTTCACCATCGACTTCGCGGATGTGGACCGGACCCAGCTGGAGGGCGAAGAGGGCTTCGTCCGCGCCCACGTGAAGCGCGGCAGCGACACCCTGCTCGCTGCGACGGTGGTCGGACCGGAGGCCGGGGACCTCATCGGCGTGTTCTCGCTGATGATCGGGGAGGGGCTGGGCCTGGGCTCGCTCGCCCGCAGCGTGATGCCCTACCCCTCGCGGGCGATGGCCCTGAAGCAGCTGGGCGACTCCTGGAACCGGACGCGCTTGACCGAGGGGCGGAAGAACCTGCTGCAGCGCTGGTTCGACTGGACCCTCTGAGCGGGCTCACGCGGCGGGGCTGAGTCGATCGAAGAGGAGCGCGGTGCCCAGGGCCGCGCCGACGCCCAGGCCGACCGCGGCGAGCAGGCCGACGGACGCGGCAGCAGCGGCAGCGAGCCCGAGTCCCAGGGTGAGGACCGCGATCCGCGCGTCGGGGCCGCCGATGCGCAGCGCCGCCGCCAGGCCTGCGCCGATGCCCGAGGCCGTGAGGGCAGGCACCGAGATGGAGCCCAGGGCCAGGGTTCCCCCGAGCAGGCCCACCGCCGCCGCCGCAAGGCAGAGCGCCGCGTCGTCCAGCGCCACGGCGCTCCGGCGCAGCCAGGCCAGGCCGCCGAGCAGCAGGAGCAGCGACAGACCCAGCGCCTTCGCCCCCGCCCGGGCCCGGTCCCGCGCGGCGCGCCCCATGGCCACGGAGCGGCCGGCGAGGGCCACCCTGCCCTGCCCCGCGCCGTGCTCTTCGGCCAGGCGGCCGAGGGCGGCCCCGCCGCCGGGCTCCAGCCTCACGAAGCCGACGCCGAGCGAGCGGTCCGCGGACACGAGGGGTCGCGTCTCGTCCGGCCGACCGAACATGAGCAGGTACTGCTCCACGAGCGCGTGGGAGTCCGGGAGCTCGTCCTTGCCCCCCGAGACGGCGCCGTGCAGGCGAGCCACGAAGTCACTCCAGGAGCGCGTGCCGGCGACAGCCCGGTCCGCGCGGAGGGAGCGGCCCACCATCGCGAGGGCCTCGAGCCAGGCCGGCTGGGCGAGATCGCCGGGCTCGCCGGCGGCGACGACGAAGGCTGCCGGCGCGGTGCCGAGGCGCGCCGCGAGGTCCGCCGTCGTCTGACCCACCGGGTTGCGGGGACCCAGGATGCGCGCGGGGTCGAGCCCGATCTCGCTGCCGCGCAGTGGGAAGCACGCGAGGAGCGCGATGACCAGGACCGCTCCGCGGGCCCGCCCGGCGACCGGCCGCAGGGCAGGCGTGTCGGCTGGACCGCCCAGACCCCAGCACAGGATTCCGGCGACGATCGCGGCGCCGAGCACCGCG
>JAJDAI010001004.1 GCA_029261955.1 Deltaproteobacteria bacterium
GAGGACTCCGACGGCGACGGCCTGGACGACGCGGTGGAGGGCACCGACGACCTGGACGGCGACGGCATCGGCAACTGGCGCGACCCCGACAGCGACGGCGATGGCGTCTCCGACCTGGACGAGGGCGACGGCGACGTGGACGGCGACGGCATCCCCAACTGGGCCGACGCGGACGACTCCGACGGGCCGGACGGCGACCCCGACGGCGACGGCCTGAGCAACGGCGAAGAGGACGATCTGGGCACCGACCCCCAGGACCCCGACACCGACGGCGACGGCTACGACGACGGCGACGAGGTGGACGCCGGCACCGATCCCCTGGACCCCGACGACCCGAGCGGCGACGACGACGACGCTGCGGACGACGATGACTCGGCCCCAACGGACGACGACGACGACTCGGCGGACGACGACGACTCGGCGGACGACGACGACAGCGCGGACGACGACGACGCCACGGCGGACGACGACGACGCGACCGCGGATGACGACGACGCCACCGCGGACGACGACGACACCGCGGACGACGACGACGCTGCGGACGACGACGACTCCGGCCTCGACGAGGTCGCGCTCCTGCTCACCGGGGGCTGCGGTTCCTGCGAGGCGAACGTCGCTGCGGGCGGCGCATCGCCGCTCCTGCTGCTGCTTGGCCTGATCGGATTCCGCCGCCGGCGCTGACGTCTCGGAATCGGCTGCTACATTCCGCCGATGGATGAGTCCCTCAACGTGCTCGGCACGCCGCTGAAGCCCTGCTCCCTCGATCACGTGACCGGCTGGTTCCGCGACGGGTGCTGCAACACCGACGAGACCGACCGGGGCTCACACACCGTGTGCGCCCGGGTCACCTCGGACTTCCTGCTCGCCCTGGCCGAGCACGGCAACGACCTGATGACGCCGGCGCCCCAGCACGGCTTTCGCGGCCTCGTGCCCGGGGACACCTGGTGCGTCTGCGCGCCCAGCTGGCTGGAGGCCTACAAGAGCGGCCGCGCCTGCCCCGTGGACCTGGAGCGCACGCACAAGGGCGCCCTGAAGGTCGTGCCGCTCGAGTTCCTCATGGAGCACGCCTTCGGCGGCGCCGAGGCCTGATCAGGAGGGCGTGGAGGTCCGCTCCCGCTCGTCCCGCAGGAAGGCGTAGGTGGCGACCACCTCCTCCACCTGGTTGCTGCGCGAGCGGCCGGCCTCGTGGGCCGAGGCCCCACCCAGCACCAGCGAGGCCGCCGCCGCTCCCAGGGCGTAGGCCGGCGGCATGCCCAGGGCCTGCTCCGGCGTCCAGGACACGGCCCCGACGAGCAGCGCGATGGCCCAGAAGAGCCCCGAGGTCGCCAGCGCCTCGTAGGACGCGGTGAGGATCCAGAAGCGGCGGAGCTGGTCGAAGCTCTCCCTCACCACGCTGCGCTCGCGGATCTCGACCCAGAGGCGCGTGTAGAGCTGGTCGTAGCTGCCGCGATCGGCGTGGGACTGGGCGAGCTCGTCCCCGCCCTCACCGAGCAGGCCGTGGCGTTCGAGCGCCGCCTTGAGGTGGTCGGCCCGGCCTCGCCCTTCGTGCGCCGCGCGGTCAATGGAATCGAGCCGGCCCCAGAAGAGCCGGTAGAGCAGGGGACCCACGGCGAAGGACAGCAGGCCCCAGACCGCGACCATCACCACCGCGAGCACGACCCGCGAGCCCCCGTCCAGTGCCCCGAGCTGCGAGAGCAGGCCGAGCACCCAGGCCGAGTACACCAGCGCCAGCAGGGAGCTCGCCCCGGCGATGAAGAACGACAGGTCGAAGAGGTCGAAGAAGTCGCCGATCTTCTTGAAGACCGGCTGGAGGATGCCGAGCAGCTGGGACATGGCGAAAAAGGGTAGCGGGTTTGTCCGACCTTTTGCGCCGCTCAGATCCCATCTGACCCCGCCGATGAAGCAACGAGCGCGGGGGACTCGGGTGGATCAGAGGCGGGCCGGGCCCCCGCGCCACACCGTTGGTTGGCTCGGGCGCCGGGCCCCCGCGCACCTTGGGGCTACCCGACCGCAGGCCTCGCGGGCCGTGGCCCGAAGATCGCCGTGCCCACCCTCACCTCGGTCGAGCCCTCGGCGATGGCGACCTCGAAGTCCGAGCTCATGCCCATCGACAGGATCGGCAGCGGGTGGCTGTGGGCCTGCTGAAGGCGGTCCCGGAGCTGGCGCACCGCGCGGTGATCGGGGCGGCTCGCCTCCGGGGTCTCGCGCGGCGCCGGGATCGACATCAGCCCCTGCACGTCGAGCCCGTCCAGGGCGCGCAGCTCGCCGAAGCCCGCCTCCAGCTCGGGCAGCCCGAAGCCGCTCTTGCTGGCCTCGTCGCTGACGTTGACCTGGAGCAGGACCGCCTGCCGCCGCCCGGTGCTGGCCGCCCGCTTGCCGATCTCGGCCGCGAGGCGCAGCGAACCCACGGCCTCGATGAGCTCCACCCGACCGACCAGGAAGCGCACCTTGTTGCGCTGCAGGTGCCCGATGAAGCGCCAGCGCAGCCCCTCCAACCGGAGGATCCGCGGGTCTTCGGCCTTGCCGAGCCAGTCCTGAACGTAGCTCTCGCCGAAGCTGCGCTGGCCCGCGGCGTGCGCAGCCACGATGACCTCGGCGGGGTGGCCCTTGCTCACCGCCAGCAGCTCGACCTCGGCCGGATCCCGGCCCGCCCGTTCGCAGGCGGTGTCCAGCCGCGCCCGGATGTCCTCGAGGGTCTCCGCGATCATCGCTTCGGCCCGCCGAGCTCGGCGATGGCCTGCAGCACCTCGACCAGGGGCAGGCCCACGACGTTGGAGTAGGAGCCCGAGATCCTCTGCACGAACTTCCCGGCCAGGCCCTGGATGCCGTAGGCCCCCGCCTTGTCCATGGGCTCGCCCGTCGCGACGTAGTCGGCGATGAGCTGCTCGTCGAGCGCCCGGAAGGTCACCTGCGTCTCGATCGCATCCACGATGGCCCGCTCGCCGGCGATGACCGCGAAGCCCGTCACCACCTGGTGCGTGCGCCCCGCCAGGGACGCCAGCATCGAGCGCGCCTCCGCTTCGTCCACCGGTTTGCCCAGGATGGCCCCGTCGCGCACGACGACCGTGTCCGCCGCCACCACGATGCCCTGCCCGCCCACCGCCGCCGCCTTCGCCTGCGACAGCCGGCGCACGAGCGCGTCGGCGGACTCCCCGGGTCGGGGGGTCTCGTCCACGTCCGCGGTGCGGACCACGAGATCGAGCCCGGCTTCGCACAGCAGCTCGCGGCGCCGGGGCGAGCCCGAGGCGAGGGTCACGGCCAGGCTCATGTGAAGGGCAGCAGCATCTTGCCGAGCACGAAGTCCCCGATGAGGATCGTGATCGAGGTCAGCACGACGGTCTCGGTCGTGTAGCGGCCCACGCCCTCGGTGCCGCCGCGGGTCTGCAGGCCCTGGTAGCAGCCGATGATCCCGAAGAAGTAGCCGAAGAAGGTGGCCTTGATGAGCCCGTGCACGATCTGGCCGATGCGGACCGTGGTGATGACCTGGTTTGTGTAGAAGGGGATGGTCAGGCCCTGCTCGGCGACGCTGACGAGCATGCCGCCGACGATGCCGACCACGTCCGCCATCATCGCGAGGATCGGCATGGCGATGATGCAGGCGATGACCCGCGGGACGACGAGCTTCTTGATGGGATCGGCGCCCAGCGCCCGGATCGCGTCGATCTGCTCGGTCACCTTCATGGAGCCGAGCTCCGCCGTGATGCCCGCGCCGACGCGCCCGCCGACGAGGAGCGCGGTCAGCACGGGCCCCAGCTCCATGACGAAGCCCACCGAGATGAGCTTGCCGACGTAGTTGCTCGCGCCGAACCGCTCCAGGCCGTAGCCGAACTGCAGCGCCATGACCGCGCCCGTGAAGAGGGCGGTCAGGAAGCCGATGCTCAGCGACTCGTAGCCGAGCTTGAGGACCTGGCGGACCGTCTCCCGCCACTCCAGGGGGCGCGAGAAGGCCGCGATGAGGGTCTGGAAGGTCAGCCGGGAGATCGCCCCGAAGGTCGAGAAGAAGGACACCGCCGTGCCCCCGATCCCGCCGAGGACCGAGGGAAAGGCGCTGAAGCGGCTCACGGGTTGATCTCGGCGACCAGGCCGTCCCGGAATTCCCGGAAGGCGGCGACGGACTCGTCCCGATGGGACGGCGAGCCGATCATCACGAGGTCGAAGACGCAGGGCCCCTTCTTCACCACGGCCAACGCCAGCGTCACGGGCACGCCGTCCAGCGAGCCGTCCGCCAGGCGCTCCAGCGCGGCCCGGTCGGCCAGCTCCAGCTCCGTCGCCTCGCGGATCGAGACCTCCTCGAAGCCCATGGTCAGGTGGTTCGCGAGCACCGTGAGCGGGGCGTCGTGGTAGCGCTTGCCGCACGACGTGTCGGCGTAGAGCGTCGTGCCGAGGCGGCTGCTGTAGAGGCTGAAGTCGCCCGGCGGGGCAGGCCCGCGCTCCCAGTCGCCGCCGGGCGCGCCGGCCCGGTAGCGCACGGTCACCGAGCCGGTTCCGGTCGGTCCCTCCAGCTCCACGCCGCGGGTGAACCAGCCATCTCGGTAGCTGGACTGGGTCGTTGCGCAGCCCATGAGCAGGGCTGCGAGGAGCATGAGGCTACGCACGGGTTCGATCTTCGCGCAGAACCTGGATGATTTCCTGTTGATCGGGACTTCCGATGAGCTCGAGGAAGACATCTTCGAGGTTTCCGCCGCCCTGGGTGTGCAGATCCTTCAGCTCGTCGACGGTTCCCTGCGTCGCCAGGCGGCCCTCGTTGATGATCGCGACGCGGTCGCAGATCGCCTCGGCCACCTCGAGCGTGTGGGTCGACACGAAGACCGTGCGCCCCTCGTCGGCGTACTGCCGGAAGACCTTCTTGATGAGCTTCGCGCCCGCGGGATCGAGCCCCACCATCGGTTCGTCGATGACCAGCAGCTCGGGCCGGTGCAGCAGCGCGGCGGCGAGGCTGAGGCGCTGCTTCATGCCGTGGCTGAAGCCCTCGATGAGCTCGCCGCCGAAGTTGCCGAGTCCGAAGAAGGCCAGCAGCTCCTCGCTGCGCTGGGCGATCGCGTCGTCCTCCATCCCGTAGATGCCGCCGACGAAGCCCAGGAACTCCACGCCCGTCAGGCGCTCGTAGAGGTAGGGCCGGTCGGGGATGTAGCCGATGAGGCGCTTGGCGGCCACGGGGTCGGTGGCGGTGTCGATCCCGTCGATGAAGACGCTGCCCGCGGTCGGCTTGAGCAGCCCCGCGATCATCTTCATGGTCGTCGTCTTGCCGGCGCCGTTGGGCCCCAAGAAGCCGAAGACCTCGCCCTTGCGGACGTGCAGGTCGATGCCGTTCACGGCGAAGAAGCGGCCGAAGCGCTTCTGCAGGCCCTCCACTCGGATCACGGGGTCACCCTCGGGTTCAGGTTCCGTCGCTCGCGTCGACCACTTCGAGCTTCAGGCGCCCGATGACGCCCATCAATTCCATCTGCTTGTCCAGCTCGCCTTCGACCAGCTTGATGTGGGTCGCGTCCGCCGGAAACTGGCCGAAGGTCGGGTCCACCGGCACCCAGCGGTCGCCGAGCCAGACCTCTGGCCACGCATGATAGTAGAAGGCCCCGTCCTCGAAGATGGACTCGCTGTAGACGATGCCCGCCGCCATCTTCGTGGGCAGGCCCAGCGAGCGCGCCATGGCCGTGTAGAGGGTCGTGTGCTCGTTGCAGTCGCCGCGGCGGCTCTGGAGCACCTCGCGCGCCTGCGGCACACCGGCGACCGGCACCTTCTCGATGTTCTTGTAGATCCAGCGGTTCAGGGTCTCCGCCGCGTCGTTCGCAAGCAGCCGATCGCCCACCACGCGGCCGGCAGCCCGCTTGATCTCGGGATCGTCGCTGGGGGCGAAGGTCGTGCTGCGGGTGAACAGGGCCATGCCGCGCTCGGTGGAGGGAAGCGCGTAGAGCCCGGCCTCGGCCGGCTGGGGCACCTGCAGGGTCAGCTCGCTGGATTCCGGGTCCCAGCGCTCGCCGTGGGCGGCCGTCAGCAGCGTCGACAGGCTGTCGGGGCCGTGGACCTTGAGCACCAGGCGCTGCAGCGATCGCCCGCCGCCGGGCAGCTTCCGGTCCAGGGGGATCGACGAGAGCGCGACGAGGTCGACGGGCGCCGTGTCCGAGTCGGGCCAGCCGGCGTTCATCGCTGCCTCGCGCGTCTCCGCCTGCACGCGCATGCCCAGGCCGCCCTCGAGCTCCTGCTCGCGCAGGCGCCCGCCCGCGGGATCCACCAAGGCCTCGGTCACCTGGCCGCTGTGCTCGACGCGCAGAAGCCAGGCGTTGACCGCTTCGCCCTCGGGCGTGGTCGCGTCCTGGCGGCCGACGACGGTGACGGTGGCCTGCGCCTGGCCGAGGGACAGCGGCGAGAACCAGGGCACCGACAGGACCGCGCCGGGCTCGGGGTTCCGTTCGACGACGGAGCGGTAGATGGTGGCGGGGGTGGCGGGCATGTCGTCGAAGGTCAGCGACGTCACCTTCATGCCGGCCTGGTAGAGGTCGACCTCC
>JAJDAI010001005.1 GCA_029261955.1 Deltaproteobacteria bacterium
GGCCGCAGCTGAGCCTGCGGTCCCTGCCCCGACGATCACCACGTCCCAGTCCACGGCGGCCTCCCCTGGCGGTCTGCGGGGCTCTTTGGAACAATCCGCGCCCGGAGGCCCCATGCAGTCCAGTGATCCCGCGGAATTGGAGGGGCTCGTCGCAGCCCTGTCACGGCCGCTGCCCGAGCTTCCCAGCAAGTACTTCTACAACGACCGCGGATCCGAGCTCTTCGAGCAGATCACGCAGCAGCCGGAGTACTACCCCACCCGCACCGAGACCGCGCTGCTGGAGGCCCACGCCGACGACATCGTGGCCCTCGTGCAGCCCAACGAGCTCGCGGAGATCGGCTCGGGCGTCGGCGAGAAGATCCGGCTTCTCCTGGACTCCATGCAGCGGGCCGGCCTGCTCCAGCGCGCGGCGATGCTCGAGATCAACGAGCTCTTCCTCCAGGCCTCCGTCGACCAGCTTCGGGAGCTGTACCCGGGCCTCGACGTGCGCGGGCTGCGCGGTGACTTCGGCCACGACCTGCACCGCTTCGGCCCCGGCGGCGCGCGCCTGATGCTGTTCCTGGCCGGCACCATCGGGAACCTCCACCCCGACTCCGTGCCCGGCTTCCTGCGGGACGTGGCGGCGCAGATGGAGCCGGGCGACGGCTTCCTCGTGGGCCTGGACCTGGTCAAGAACACCGACCGGCTGGAGGCGGCCTACAACGACCAAGAGGGCGTCACGGCCGACTTCAACCTCAACATCCTCGACTCGGTGAACACGCGCTTCGGCACGCGCTTCGACCGGGACGCCTTCGAGCACGTCGCCTTCTTCGATCGCACGAACTCCTGGATCGAGATGAGGCTGCGCGCCCTGCGCGACTCGACCGTGGACGTGCCCGGCACGGAGCTGAGCCTCTCCTTCTCGGCCGGCGACGAGATCCGGACCGAGCTGAGCTGCAAGTACACGCGCGAGTCGCTCTCGGAGCGCGCGGCCGCGGCGGGCCTCGTGGTGGACCGCTGGTACACGGACGAGGAGGGCCTCTTCGCCCTCGCCTTGCTGCGGCGGGGTTGATGGTGGTGAGCGACGCAGCCCGTTGGGACCGGCGCTGGTCCGCCTTCGAGGGGGAGCTGAGCCCCGCCCGCGTGCTCCTCGACCACCTCCACCTGCTGCCCGAAGCGGGCGTGGCGCTGGAGATCGCCTGCGGGCTCGGGGCCAACGCCGAGCTCCTCGCGGGACGCGGCCTGTCGGTGCAGGCCTGGGACGTCTCCCCGGTCGCCATCGAGCGGCTGAGCGCGCGCTGCCCGGCCATCGAGGCCTCGGTCCGGGACGTGGTCGCCGCCCCCCCCGAGCCCGGGAGCTGCGACGTGCTCGTCATCACCCGCTTCCTGCGGCGGGACCTGGCGCCCGCCTTCATGGCGGCGCTGCGCCCCGGCGGCGTGCTCTTCTGCCAGACCTTCGCCCGCGAGGCCGCCACCGACCGCGGCCCCAGCAACCCCGACTACCGGCTCGCGCCCGGGGAGCTGCTGGCCCTCTTCGCAGGGCTCCGGCCCCTCGCCTACCGGGACGAGGGCCGCGTCGGCGACCTCGGCGCCGGCTTCCGCGACGAGGCCCTTCTGGTGGCGCAGCGACCGTTCTGACAGCGATCCGCGATTCCGCCGTTATGCTGCCGACGTGTCCGACGTGCTCGACCTCAGCGACACCGTCGCCCGCAACGCCGAGCTCGCACGCCGCTTCGGGCGGCAGACCCTGCTGCTGGTCGTGTCCGCCCGCAACTGCGCCGGCTGCGACGTGCTCGCCGAACAGCTCGCCAGCCGCCCCCTGCGCTCGATGCTCGCCGGCACCGCCTACGTGGTGAAGGTGGACGCCGGCGACCTCTACGACGCGCCCGCGCGCACCGTCCGCGTCGGTCCCTGGACCCTCGAGTCGCCCGGCTTTCCCACGACCTGGGCCTTCCAGCCCTGCGAGGAGGGGCTGCGCTTCGCGGCGCTGCACCTCGGCCCCTTCGACCAGGACGACCCCGAAGATGCGCTGGAGGACCTGCTCGCCGGCCGCTCCGGCTGGGTGCCCGAAGCGGAGGCGCTGACCGTCCAGGCCTGCTCCGGCCTGCTCTGCCTGCCGCTCAACGCGAAGAACGGCTTCTTCGCCGACTTCGTGCTGCCGACCCCGGCCGCGTGAGTCGAGCGTGAGTCGCCTGCCAGTCGCCCTCATCGGCGCCGGGACGCGCGCCCGCACCGTCTACGCGCCGCTGCTCCTGGGTGCGCTCGCGGACCGGTTCGAGCTCGTGGGGGTCGTCTCCCGCCGCGAGGCATCGGCCCGCGCCCTCGCCGAGCCCCTCGGCCTGCCCTGGGCTGCGGAGCTGAAGCCGGTCTGGGGCGCGCGCGGGCTCGTCGTCGCCGTGAGCGCGCACCACAACGGCGCGGTGGCAGCCGGGCTGCTGGGTGCCGGCCTCCCGCTGCTGCTGGAGACCCCGCTGGCGCTCGACGTCGAGGAGGCGGGGCGGCTCTGCGACTCCGGCCTGCCCGTGGAGGTCGCCGAGCAGAATCCCCGCTTCCCCTCGGCGCTGCTGCTCCAGGAGCTCGTGCGTCGGGGCGTGCTCGGCGATGTCCGGGCCGTGGCCTCGGACGCCTGCGGCTACCGCTACCACGCCACCGCCGTCGGGCGGGCGCTGCTGGGGCGGCGGGCCGGGCTCTGGGCCGTCGCGGCGCGCACCGTCTTCGGCGACGACTTCGGTAGAGGGCTGGGGCCCGAGTCCCTGCTCGCGGGCACCGTGGCTGTGGACGGCGGGCGGATCTTCCAGCTGCGCGAGGGCGAGGCGCTGCACCTCGGGGTCTGGCCGAAGGGGAGCTACTGGCTCGCCGGCGACCGCGGCGGCGTCATCGGCAACCGCGTGCAGCTGCGCGACGGCGGCGAGGCGACCCTGATCGAGGAGACGGACGCGAAGGGCCGGGTGCGCGCCGCGCGCGTGGAGGGCGCAGTGGAGTTCGCGATCGAGCTGCCGGTGCGCGAGGCCCTGGACGGGGACGGACACGCCGTGGCGCGCTGCCTGCTGGACTGGCTGGGCCGCATCGAGGGACACATCAGCCCCACCGCCTGGTCGGCGAAGGACGGGCTGGCGGATCTGCTCTGGGCCCAGGCGCTGGAACGCTCCGCTGTGCTGGCGGGGACCCGGATCCGCCTGGATCTCTGATCCCGGGGTCAGCGCGGCGGCGCGAAGCCGTCGATGCCGAGCCTCGCGAGCGGGTCCCAGCTGGCGTGCACCCGCCCCTCGTCATCCACCAGCTCATCCCGCACGTGGGCGCCGAGCACCCGCGCGAGCAGCAGGTGGGTGACCGGATCGCCGACCTCGATGAT
>JAJDAI010001006.1 GCA_029261955.1 Deltaproteobacteria bacterium
GCCGACGACGACTGCCGCGACGACATCGCCGCCATGAACCCCGGCGCCCTCGAGATCTGCGACAACGTGGACAACGACTGCGACGGCCTCGTCGACGCGCTCGACTCCGACTTCGAGGGCGTGGACAGCGACGGCGACGGCGACCCCGGCATCTTCTGCGGCGGCTCCGACTGCAACGACGGCGATCCCTCCATCGAGAACCTCGACGTCGACGGCGACGGCCTGAGCACCTGCCAGAACGACTGCAACGACTTCGACCCCTACGTGCGCCCCGGCCAGGCCGAGGCATGCGACGGCGTCGACACCAACTGCGACGGCGCCGTCGACCAGGCGGACCTCGACGACTTCGACCCGGACTGGGACGGCGACGGAGAGCCCGTCAACGGCTGCCAGGTGGGCGGCGACGACTGCAACGACCGCGATCCGCACGTCTTCCCCGAAGACGAGTACACCTCCGGTCCGGTCCGCGACTGCCAGCCCATCGTGTACCCCGGCTTCCAGCACGAGTGGCACGCGTCGCTGCTGTCGCTGCCCGGACACTTCCAGGACATCGACGGCCGGCACTACCTCTACTTCCGCGGCCACTTCGACCAGGTCCAGGAGGCGATCGGCCTCGTGTGGTCCGACGACGGCATCACCTGGTCCGATCCCTCGGACCCCGTGTTCACGAACACCAGCGACTCCGACGGCTGGGACTGGCGCAACCTGTCCAACCCGGCGGTCGCCTACGTGCCCGGCCTCGCGCGGCCCTACCTGCTCGCCTACCACGCACGCTCCGAGATCGGCACGCGGCGCCAGGTCGGCCTGGCGACGGCGACCAGCGCGCTCGGCCCCTTCGAGCGCCTCGACGCCGAGACGGGCACGGTGCCCATCCTCGATCCCATCCTGCCGCCGTCGCTGGACATCGGCTTCCTCGACAGCGGGCGCACCCTGCACCCGACCATCTGGTGGGACCCCGACACCGCGCTGTTGCACGCCTGGTACAACGGCCGCACCGAGGCCCAGGGCGATCTGCGGGTCTTCCACGCGACGTCCACGGACTTCGGCGAGACCTGGAACAAGACGGACGAGGACGGGGTGCCCGGGCCCGACGTGATCTGGGAGGCCTACCAGCCCTGGGAGGGCTTCCGCACCACGCAGGTCAGCTTCGTGGAGAGCCCGACGGCTGAGATCGCCCCCTTCGAGTTCTGGTACACCGGCAACCAGGAGGCGGTCGGCGCCGCCATCGGCAACCTGACCTCCTGGGTCTCCGTGCAGGACGAACCCATCCTCGGCGCCGCCTCGGACTGCCGACGCTTCGATGGACGCGCCATCTCCGCCCGCGGCGTGCGCCACGACGGCCCCGCGGACGCCTACCACTTCTACTACGGCGGCCGCACCGAACTGAACCCGCCCCTGGCCAGCTGCCCGGGCAACAGCGACGACATCTACTTCAACCTCGGCGGCTCCGCGGGCTACGTCGGGCACGCGGTGAACTTCGCGCCGGTGCCCGAGATGGACACCCCGCCGTCCGTGTCCCCGGCGATGACCTTCACCGGCACGATGCAGGACTCCGCCCCGGATCAGGTCGTGCTGACGATCAGCTCCGACCAGAGCGGCTTCCTCGGCACGGCGGTCATGGTGCCGACCGGCAACACGGCGCGCGGGCTGCAGTACACCGACTGGAGCCTCGAGGTCAGCGGCCTCGATGAGGGCATCCACGTGCTGACGCTGGAAGCGGTGGACGAGGCCGGCGTCGTGCGCCGGGCGCTCGAGATCATCGAGGTCCCGTAGTCAAAACGGGGAGTCAGGCTCCGTAGATCGCGCAGCCCGGCCAGTTGAAGGCGAAGCCGTACCAGCGTGTGAGCATCTGCATCGGGGGGTCTCCCCCCTCGGACCAGGCTGCCTGGGGCACCCCGTCGTGCTCGCCCGGAGCCACCAGCAGCACGCGGTCGTCCCAGACGTCCGTGATCCCCTCCCCCACCACGGTCATGGGGTAGTAGCGGCCCTCGTCGCCCACGATCACACCGAGGCCCTGGGTGAGCTTCGGCAGCCTGGAGTCGACGGGCGCGGACATGGTCGCGTGGAAGGGCGGGGGGATGAAGCCCTTGCGGCCGATGTAGTTCTTGCCGATCGCCGTCTGGAAGCGCTGGCCCAGGGAGCGGAAGTCCGAGACGTGCACGCGCAGGTCCGGCCACTCCTCCGTCGCGCCCTCGAGCGTCGTGTGGCGGATGGACCACCAGTCCAGCCGCTTCCCCTCGTGCTCACCCTCGAAGCACTCCCCGGTCATGTGGTCCCACTTCGACCACGTGTCCTCGTCCCCGAGCACCGCGAGGCCATTGGCCAGGCCGGTGCAGCCGAAGAGGAGGGTCTTGCCGTCCAGGGTGGGGGTCAGACCGACCCCGCTGTTGCACGGCGGTCAGAAGGTGACGAGGTAGGGCTTCCCGGCCAGCTCGCCCTGGGCCACGTGGTGGTAGCCCATCTGGCGGGCCACGAACGCGATGCGCTGGCCGCCCCGCTCGGCGACGAGCAGCTCCTCGTCGTCACGCAGGCCGGCTTCGGCCAGGGGAACACCCTCGCCTTCGGGCCGGTAGGGCACGAACTGGAACGCGTTCTTGCGGGTCTTCGCGGCACTTCGGTCGATGGAACGGGTCATGTCGGACTCTACCCCGACCAGCGCGCCGGGTTCGTGGTCGCGCCCCACCACTGCGGGCCGCCGGTGCTGACGGAGGTCCCGATGCCCGTCGCGGGGTCGATGAGCAGCAGCTCGCCGCTGCCCGTGAAGCCGTAGATGAGCCCGTTTCCGTTGTGGTAGGCGACGCCGTACATGTCGCCGTGGCCCGTGGGCCCGACCTCCCAGAAGCTGAGGTCATCCAGGTCCATCGCCACGACCGTCGTCGCGCAGGGCGGGGTCGTGCCCACGCACATCAGCATGTAGAGCAGCCCGTCGGGCAGGCCGACCATGTCGCCTGCGAAGTTGTAGCCGGTCAGCGTCTGGAGCACGGTCGCCTGGCCCGTGACGGCGTCCACCGAGTAGAGCCGGTTCTGCGCGCCCGCCAGCACCGAGCCGTCGGCCAGCACCGTCATGGCGTTCATCTCGCCGAAGCTCAGGTCGAACTGCCGCTCGGTCAGCGCGCCGTTGTTGGGGTTCACCTCGTAGATCTCGAAGAAGCCGACGCCCCACATGGTCCCCAGCAGGTCCACGCCGATGTCGGTGACGCCCTGGCTGAGGATGTTCTGGCCCGAGAAGTTCCCGAGGGACGTGGCCGTGTAGGGCGGCTCGGGATCGACCTCGTAGAGGGTCGTGGCGGTGTGGGCGTAGATGAAGGCGCCGACGGGGCTCGCGTCGTCGTCGTCCGCTGCGTCGTCGTCGTCGGGGGCGGTGTCGTCGTCGTCGGGGGTGGTGTCGTCGTCGTCGGGGGCGGTGTCGTCGTCGTCTGCGACGTCGTCGTCGTCCGCCGTGCAGTCCGGCGCGGACGCGCAGTCCTCGTCGTCGCAGTCGTAGTCGCCGTCCTGGTCGTTGTCGGCGCCGTCGGCGCACTCGCCCGGCTCGTCGCCTTCGTAGTCGTCGCCGCCCTCGGGGCGGTTCGTGGGGCAGGCGGCGAGCAGGAGGGACAGGAGCAGGATGCGCATGGCCGGCATGCTACCGCGGGCAAGAATGAGCACCTCGGTGTCTGACACCGCGCTGCTCGATCAGCCGGCGGGCGTCGGGTCGCAGACGTCGCCCAGGCCGTCGCCGTCGATGTCGCCCTGGTCGTCGGTCCAGGTGCCGTCCGGGCTGAGGCTGAGCTCCAGGTCGGTGATGGGGCCGTCCGCGTCGCGGAAGCGCACGATCATCCCCCAGGCGCCGCCTTGGTCGCGGACCTTCAGGAGCAGCCGGTTCCAGCCCGCGAGCAGCGTGACCTCGGCCGTGAACTGGTCGACGTTGGTGCCCTGGCACCCGGAGACGTCGGCCACCTCCTCGCCGTTGAGCCAGGCCCGGCCGCCGTCGTCGAGGCCCATGGCGAGGATCGCGGGGCGCTCCTCGTCGGAGTGCAGCCAGGTGACGGCGTAGACCTCGCGCGGCGTGTCGCCGGCGTAGCGATCGAGGAAGTCGATGCGGCGCCCCTCCACGATCCAGGGCAGCCACACGGAATCCCCGGCGTAGTCACCCAGGTGGGGCGCTGCGGCGGCGTCGTCGCCGAGCAGCTCGTCGAGGGAGGGGCGGCAGGCCTCGGTGGTCTCGGTGTGGTGCCAGGCGCCGACCACGAGCCAGTGGCGCAGGAAGCCGTTGACGTGGGGCACGAAGCCGCCGCCGTCCGGGCCGTTGGGCGTCAGCGGGCAGTTGTCGTCGGAGTCTGGGACCGAGTCGCCGTCGTCGTCGGGCTCGCAGACGTTGGGCACGCCGTCGAGGTCCGGGTCCTGGGTGGGGTCGGCGGGCACGTCGAGCTCGCAGGAGTCCTCCCCGACCTCGATGTCCAGGCGGTAGGCGGAGACCGGATCGCCGAGGAAGCCCGAAGCGCAGACCGACCAGATCCCCTTGTCCAGGAAGCGGGCGGCGCGGGTCAGCGCAGGGTCGATG
>JAJDAI010001007.1 GCA_029261955.1 Deltaproteobacteria bacterium
CGTTTCTGACGAAGGAGGCCTGCTCACATGGTCCGTTCGCTCCTGCTGCTCCTCGCCCTCGGCCTGATGGCCTGCCCCTCCTCCAACGACGACGATTCGGCTGACGACGACGACTCGGCCGCAACGGCCGACGACGACGACTCGGCCGCAACGGACGACGACGACGCGGTGGACGACGACGACTCGGCCGACGACGACGACTCGGCCGACGACGACGACTCGGCCGCAACGGACGACGACGACGATTCGTCGTCCGTTGCCGACGACGACGACGTGGCCGACGACGACGACTCCGCCTCGGATCCCGCCACCTGCGCCGAGTGGGCCGACGGCGACGAGCTCGACGTCGTCTACACCGGCTCGATCGTGCCGCCCGGCTACTTCAGCGACAGCTACCCCGCCGACGAGTTCCCCCAGTGGGGTGCGGGCTGCACTGCCTCGCTCGCCGACACCCAGGCCGCGGCTGCCGCGCAGTTCACGAGCGGCGTGGTGACGGGCGTGACCCGCACCGAGACCGAGTTCTACGAGGTCGACGTCGAGATCAACTCGGGCTCACACACCGTGCACTACCGCCAGACGCGCTGCGACTGGTGGGACGGCACGACGCTCGCGGGCGGCCCGCATTGGGACACGGTCCAGCTCCAGTGGCTGGCCGGCTACCTCTGGTACGTCGACAACCACAACATCGGCGGCCACAACATCCTCGGCGGCTTCGAGCAGGTGGGCGACGCGACCAACTGGTTCACCCTCTGCCACGTCAGCACGGTCTTCGGCGACTGGGGCCTCTACGACGAGATCACGCTGAAGGAGACGCAGTACGCGATCCTCCAGGTCGGCGGCGAGGCCACGAACCTGGGCACCAGCACGCTGCGGGTCATCGAGGGCAACCTCAACTAGCCGTCGCGCTACAGCAGCTCCCCCGCGACCAGCTCTTCCAGGAAGTGGGCCATGAGCCGGCACACCTCCTGCGGCTGCTCCTGCGCCGACATGTGGCCTGCGGCCGCGATCTCCACGTAGCGCGAGGCCGGGATGATCTCGGCGAGGGCCTTGCTGCGGTCGGGCGGCAGGGCCTTGTCCTCGCCACCGCAGAGGACCAGGGCGGGGCAGGCGAGCTCGCCGAGGCGGGGCCGCAGATCGTCGCGGGTCTTGATGGCGGAGATGCCCTGGATCATCGACGGCACGTGCAGGGTCTTCCACTGCGTGACCCACTCGGCGACGAGCTCGGGCTGGTTGTTCAGCGTGGTCTGGCCGAACATGATCGGCTTGAGTCCGGGGATCAGCGCGCCGATACCGAGCATGCGCACCGTGGCCGCCATGACCGCGTACTTCGCCTTCACCCAGGGCAGCTCGGGGCCACCGTCGGTGTCGAGCAGCATGAGCCCGGCGATGCGCTCCGGTTGGGCCAGCGCGGCCCGCATCCCGGCCATGCCGCCCATGCTCAGGCCCGCCCACGCGGCCCGCTGGATCCCCAGCGCGTCGAGCACCGCGAGGTGGTCCTTCGCGGAGTCGTACATCGTGAAGGGGCTCATCGCGTTGCCCGAGCGGCCGTGCCCGCGCGCGTCCACTGCGATCAGGGTGTAGTTGGTCTTCAGGCCCTCGATCTGGGGCGCCCACATGGCGGTCGAGCAGAGGAAGCTGTGCGCCAGCAGCACCGGCGGACCCTCGCCGTGGACCTCGTAGTGGATGGTCTGTTGGCCGTTCGTGATCTCCGGCATCAGCGTCCCAGTCCTACGGCCAGCTCGAGCATCGGCCGGATCGTGAAGTTGGCGTGGAGGTTCCCGATCTCGAAGCGAGGCCGGAGGAAGAGGGGGGAGCGCCCGAGCGGGATGTCGACGCCCGCGTGCACGAGGATGCCGAGCAGAACCTCGGGGCCGCCGACCTCGTTGGGGTTCGGGGCGAACTGGAAGGACACGCCCGCGTGTGGCTGCACCGGGGCGCGGAAGCGCAGGTCGACGCCCACCGCGACGGTGGTCAGCAGCGAGGGGTTGGTCGCCGTGTCCTCGCCGTCCACCAGGATCGGGCCGCTGACGGCCGGTCGGCCCAGCACCTGGATCCGGAAGAAGTCCTTCAGCCGGATCGAGACGCCCAGGCCCCCGACGCCGTAGTCGAAGGCCCCGGTGCGCTGGTAGCCGCCGCCCATCGAGATGAGCACGATGGGCTGCTTCTCCGCCGCGACGCGCGCCGCGCTGGTGCCCTGGGTCGTGCTGCTCGTCTTGTAGTTTCCGGAGGCGCCGGGCTCGGGCGGGTTGTGGCCCATGCGACGCAGGCGCTGCTTCGCGTCGGTCACCTGGCTGCGGGCCGTGGTGTTCGCGCCCTCCACCGTCACGAAGCGGCTCAGGGCGTCCGCCGCGCGCTCGTCCTGGCCGATGCACTCCGCGAGCACGCCCTGCCAGTACAGCAGGAAGGCCTCGTTGCTGCGCTCCAGGGCCGCCACCACCTTCGCGTAGGTGCCAGTGACGGTGGACAGCGAGCCGGCCGAGCTGAGATCGGAGCCGGCAGCGACGTTCGCGCACTCGGTCTGGTGCACCTCGGAGGCCTCGACCGCGACCGCGAGCGCGCTCGGGGGCTCCTCCTGCGCGAGGGCGAGGCCGGGCACGAGGAGCAGCAGGGGCAGCGCCGAGCCCACCCGCCGACGGCGCAGCAGGGGCAGGAGCAGCGCGAGGAAGAGCCAGCCGCCGCCGCGTCCGCCGCCCTGGCAGGCGATCTCGCAGCCGGG
>JAJDAI010001008.1 GCA_029261955.1 Deltaproteobacteria bacterium
AGGCGACTGCGACGACGGCGACGCCGGATTCAACCCCGACGCCTACGACATCTGCGACGACGGCATCGACCAGGACTGCACCGGCGCCGACATCGCCTGCACCACCCCCTGCGGCAACGGCGTGCTCGACCCCGGCGAGGAGGTCGACCCCCCGCTGAGCTTCTACAGCACGCTGACGGTCGACCCGGTGACCTGCCGCTACGACCTGAGCGGCATCACCCAGCTCTACTGCAGCGGCACCTGCACCTGGGCCGGCCCTCCGGGCTGTGACCAGGCCGACGCCGACGTGCTCTGCCAGCTCACCCTGGATGACCCCTTCGCCACCGCGTCCAGCTGGACGTCGGCGACCGCGCAGCCCTTCGGCGGCTTCACCTGCCCCGGCTACGGCACCGAGTTCCTCGAGGTGGCGCCACGGTCCTTCACCACCGAGGTCACCCCCTGGTTCCAGGACTGGAGCATCCTCGCCAACCACGGGCCCGGCTCGATCATCCTCGACCCCGTCTGCCTGCCCTGCTCCACCTCGGACGGTGACGGCGACGGCTTCTCGCCCTGCGCAGGCGACTGCGACGACGGCGACGCCGGATTCAACCCCGACGCCTACGACATCTGCGACGACGGCATCGACCAGGACTGCTCCGGCGACGACACCGTGTGCACGTCCAGCTGCGGCAACGGCACGCTGGATCCGGGCGAGGAGATCGACCCGCCGGTGAGCCCCTTCTCCTCGGTCTCGGTCGACCCGGCGACCTGCCGCTTCGACTTCAGCCCGGTCACGCAGCTCTACTGCAACGGCAGCTGCACCTGGGCCGGCAGCTACGCCTGCGACCAGGGCGACGCCGACGCGCTCTGCCAGCTCAAGCTGGACGACATCGGCGCCTACGCGCTGACCTGGACCGACACCACCGCGCAGTCCTTCGGCGGCTTCACCTGCGAGGGCAGCGGCACAGCCCTGCCGACCGTCGCGCCCCGCGCCCCGGCCATCACGGTGGTGCCCTGGTACCAGGACAGCAGCATCCTCGCGAACCACGGCGCGGGCGACATCATCCTCGACCCCGACTGCGTGCCCGAGACCTGCGGTGACGGCATCCTGGGGCCGACCGAGGAGATCGACCCGCCGGTGAGCCCCTTCTCCACGGTCTCGGTGGATCCGACCACCTGCCGCTTCGACTTCAGCGGTGTGCGGCAGCTCTACTGCAACGGCACCTGCACCTGGGCCGGCGCCAACGACTGCCAGCAGGAGGACGCGGACGCCTTCTGCCAGCTGATCACCGACAACCTCGGGTCCGTGGCGAGCAGCTACACCGCGAGCACGGCGCAGGCCTTCGGCGGCTTCACCTGCGAGGGCAGCGGCACGGCCCTGCCCATGGTCGCGCCTCGCGCACCGGCGATCACGGTCACCCCGTACTTCCAGGACTCGAGCGTCCTGGCCAACCACGGTTCGGGCGACATCATCCTGGACCCGATCTGCACGGACCCCTGAGCGGAACAGGAGGGGGGGAGCCCACCCGAGGCTCCCCCCCCTCCTCGCCCGGACGACTCGCCAGAACCCAGAGCGGCCGAGTGGGACTCACATCCTGCTCGGCCGCTTTGTGTCACACGGTTGTGTGATACGGAATGGAGCCCTCTAGCTGAGGTCCATCTCCTGGTACTGCCCCTCGGGCTTCTGCACCAGCATCTGCCAGGCCGTGCTCATGGAGCGGCGCACCTCGTGCCAGGACTTCATGCGGCCCATGGTCTTCGCGGCGAAGATCGGGCGGTAGTAGAAGCGCACGTAGGCGAGCTGGGTCAGGGCCTGGATCTCCGTCTCCGACATGTCGCAGCCAGGGCGGGGGATGTAGCTGTCGTAGCTCTCGTCCAGGATGTACTTCTGCCAGTAGTCCTCGCCGTACTCCTTGACGTACATGTCGTAGAGCGCGGTGCCGGGCATCGGCGTGACCTTGCTGAACTGGGCGTAGTCGCAGTCCAGCTCGATGGCGTAGCGGATGGTCTGCCGCACGGTGTGCACGGTCTCGCCCGGGTTGCCGACCATGAAGTAGCCGAACACGTCGATGTTCGCGTCCTTCGTCTCCTGCACCGTCCGCTTCGCCTGCTCCAGGTCCGCTGCCTTCAGCAGGGTCCGCAGGATCTCGCGGTTGCCCGACTCGAGCCCGTAGTAGATGCGCACGCAGCCGCCGCGGGCCATGGCCTGGAGCATCTCCTTGGAGACGCAGTCCACGCGGGTCCGCGCGGCCCAGATGACGTCCAGCTTGCGGCGGTGGATCTCGTTGGAGATCTCGATCACGCGGTCCTTCTGGATGGTGAAGGCCGAGTCGAAGAAGTCGTACTCGCGGATGCCGTGGTCGCGGTAGCCCTGCTCGATCTCGTCGACCACGTCCATGGGCGTGCGCGGCCGGAACTTGAGCCCGCCCTGCTCGCAGAAGATGCAGCGGTAGGGGCAGCCGCGGCTGGTCATCAGGCAGCTGAAGTTCTTGTACTTGCTGATGAACGAGTAATAGAGGCTGTTGTCCTGCAGGTGCCGCGCGGGGCGCGCCGCGTCGCTGATGTTGGCCAGCGTCGGCGCGTTGCCGGTGTAGATGATCTCGCGCGTGTTCGGGTCCCGGTAGACGAGGCCGGTGAGGTCCCGCAGCTCGCCGCCGGTGTGCAGCGCGTGCAGCAGGTGCGGCAGCGTCATCTCCGCCTCGCCCGTGACCCCGTAGTCCAGACACTCGTGCGTCATGGACTCCTTCGGGTACATGCCCATGTGCACGCCGCCCACGATCACGGGCACGTCCACCTGCTCCTTGAGCGCCTTGACCCAGCTGAGGGTCTGGTAGAAGAGGTAGGTCGTGATGGTGTAGCCGACGTAGTCCGGGCCGAACTCCTGGAGCCGCTGGACCGTCTCCTCGACGGAGAGGTTCTCCGCGTTCACGTCGATGAACTGGACCTCCACGCCGTGCTGCTCGAGGCAGCCCGCCACGTAGAGCAGCGAGAGCGAGGGGAAGACCCCGTAGTTCTCTTTGACGGCCTTGATGCCGGGCTCGTTCTTGATCGCGCCGTAGGGCGGATAGACGAGGGAGACCTTCATTCCCCGCAAGTCGAAGCGTTCCATCAACGTCCTCTCAGCAGCGGCCTGTCGGGAGGTGGCCGGCCAAAGCAATGTAGCCGCGGGCTCTGGGGACCGCCCAGAAACCCGATCGATCGCCCAGGGGGCTACTTCCGGGGCTTCTTGCCCTTGCTCCGGGAGCGGGGCGTCGACGCGGCGTCGCGGGCGGCTTCGGCCCGGCGCCACATCACGGTCAGCGCCTGCATGGGCACGAAGACCATGTCGGTGGAGACGTTCACGCGGGCCATCTGGTTGTCGCGCGCATCCGCGAAGGAGTCACGCAAGGCCCGGGCGAGGTCCGCGGGGCCGACCGGCACGTCCAGGTCGTTGATCGGAAGCTCGATGCCGAGCAGGCCGCCGAGGTCGACCGCCCTGGTCTCCGAGCGCGCCCCGATGTTCACGACGAAGCGCGACAGCGCGGCGAGCACGCGGAAGGCGAAGCGGGCCTGCAGGTCCGACTTGCCCTGGCGGGCGCGGTCGTGGGTGGGGAACTCCACCGGCAGGACCGCCAGCAGGCGGCCCGAGTTGCTGCCGTCTTCCCCCTGCTTCATGGTCACCGCGACCGCGACCCCGAGGCGCAGCGGGTCGTAGCTGGGCGCCGCCGGCGGCGCGAGGTGGGGCTCCAGCTGCGTCTTCAGCAGCGCGTGGTGATCCTGCACGACGCCGCGGTAGGTCTCCGGGAGCAGCTCCAGGGTGTCCATGCGCTCGTCGAGCTTGCGGAACTCCTCGAGCCGCGACGCGAGCTCGGGGTCTTCCTTGAAGGCGCGGACGCGGGTCTCGGCCGCCTCCATCTGCTCCCGCCAGGCGCGGTCGCGTGCGACGAGCTCCGAGGTGCCGGTCAGCAGCGTGCGCTGGACCGTGGTGGCCTGCATGTCGTAGCGCTTGCTGGCGACGTCGCGCCGCAGCGTCAGCGACTTGCGGATCTCCGCCGCGTTGCCGGCGAGCCCGTCCTGCACGCTGCCCAGCTCCAGGTAGAGCTGCTCCAGCTTCTCCTGGAGGCCCTCCTCGGTCGCGCGCATCTCCTCGAGGTTCTCGAGCAGGGCGACCAGTTCGGCGTCCACGCTGGCCTCGACCTCCCGCAGGGCGCGCTGCAGCGCCAGCGGGCCTTCGGGCTCCATCTCCTGATCTTCGTCGTCGATCAAATCCACGATCTTGCCGTCCTCGAATGCGTCCGGGTCCGTCTTGCCCCCGATGGTGTCGGGGTCGTCGGGCCGCTTGATCTTCTTGGTCTGCACGGTCGGCGCGCCCGCACGGCGGGCGCGGCCAGGGCCGTGATCGGTTTCGAGCGCCATGGGCTCCTCCGGGAATCAGGGGGCATCTTACTCCCCCAAGCGCGCTGCGCTCGCGCAGGTCGTCCGGCGCGGTGACATGATCGCCCCCGACCGCAGACTGCCTGCCTCAACACCGGAGAGCTCCCCGCATGCCCGTCGACCCCCTGCATGACCGAAAGGGCGAGATCTCGTCTGAATTCAACGGCATCGCGAAGCGCTACGACCTGCTGTCGGTCTACGACCCCAGCTTCCTGCGGAACATCCGCATCAGCGCCGAGCGCATGAAGCTGGCGCCGAAGCCGCGGGTGCTCGACCTCTGCTGCGGCACCGGGCAGAGCATCCGCATGACGCAGGACGCCTACCCCGGCGCGACCGTCGTGGGGATCGATCGCAGCCCCGGCATGCTGGAGGTCGCGAAGGGCAAGGACCTGGGCGAGAACGTGACCCTGCTCGAGGGCGACGCCCAGGACCCCGCGGCCTCGGGGGTGCAGGGGCCCTTCGACGCCGTGTTCAGCTCCTGGGGCATCCGCAACGTGCCCGATCCCGACCTGTTCCTGAAGAGCGCCTTCGACCTGCTGGAGCCCGGCGGCACCCTGGCCTTCCACGAGTTCGTGCTGGCCGATCGCAAGGCGACGAAGGTCCGCTGGGACGTGCTGTCCTGGGGCTTCATCATGCCCTTCGGCGTGCTGACCTCCCCCGGCAGCAAGATGTATCACTACCTCTGGAAGAGCGTGGCCGACTGGATCACGGCGGACGAGCTGTGCGAGCGCATGCGCGCCGCCGGCTTCGAGAACGTGCGGACCGAGCCCTTCGGCCTGTGGTGGAAGGGCATCCTCCACACCTTCCTCGCGACGAAGCCGAAGTAGCCCCCCGCAGGCTGGATCCGCTGCCTGCTACCTTGCCGCCGTGCCCTCCCGCTCCAACGCGCTGCTCGTCGGGCTCGTCCTCCTCCTCGTCCTGCTGACCCAGTCGGCGACGGCGTGGTGGCTTCGCGGCAGCGATCTGCCGGACGGCTTCCAGAACGAGTACGAGCACCTCTACACGCTGACCGAGGTCTACTTCCGGGCCCGCGACGGGGGGCTGGCCGAGGCCGACGCCGCCCTCTGGGGGGGCTACTACCCGCCCGGGATTCACGCCGTCGCCTCCGCCGGCATGGCGGTCTTCGGCCGGAGCCGCGCCGTGGCGACGCTGTCGCTCACGGTCTTCCTGCTGGCCCTGCTGGGCGCGACGGCGGCCATCACGAAGCGGGTCTCCGACCTGCCGACGGCGGCGGTGGCTGTGGCCTTGCTGGCGGGCTACCCGGCGATCTTCGGGAACGTCCGCCGCTACGAACCGAACATCGCCCTCGCGGGCCTCGTCGCGCTGGCCCTGGCCTTCCTCATCCTGCGGGGCCTGAACAGCCGACGCGACGCCGTTCTCTTCGGTCTGATCTGCGGCGCTGGGCTGCTCGTGGACCGCATGGTCTTCGCCGTCTACCTGCTGCCCCCCTTGCTGTTCGCGGGGCGCGGCTGGCTTCGCGATCGCTCGCTCAGGCCCCTCGGGGCGCTGGCGGTCGCGGCCCTCGTCGCCGCGCCCTTCTACGTCCGCTTCGCCCGCAACCACCTCGGCGAGATCACGAGCCAGCTCGGCGGTGAGGTCACCTCCGTCGGCGCGGAGAGCCAGTCGCTGCCCGCCTGGACACCCCTCGGGCTGGGCTACTACCCGCTGTCCTTCCTGGAGGGGCAGATGGGCCTGGTGCTGGGGCTCGCGACGATCGCCGGGATCGCGCTGCACCTCGCAAAGCGTCAGCCGGATCCGAGGCTCCGCCTGGTCGAAGCCTGGGGCCTGGGCGGCCTGCTGATCGTGACCCTGGTGGCCAAGAAGCAGCCCTTCTACTCGATCCCCCTGCTCGCCCCGCTGGCGGTGCTGGCGGCGATGGGTTGGCGCGCGGTGCCCCTGCGATCGCTGCGGATCGGGATCGTGGCGATCGTCGCCCTCGCGTCGCTGCACCAGGCGACCTTCCTGACGCGGGGCGAGGGCCTGCTGCCGAGCCCGGGGCGCTGGGTCTGGTTCGCGGGTGCTTCGCCCTTCCCGCCCTCGTTCCTGGGCCACGAGTACACGATGGCCTGGGCCAACCGCGAGCAGGACCTGCGGCTGGAGCACGCCGCCGAGCTGTGCGCCGACACGGCGCCCTACACCCTGCTGCACAGCGACGCGCACGGAGCCTACGAGGGCCAGGTGATGCCGACCCTGCGGCTGCTGCGCGACACGCGGCTGGTCGAGGGCGCGCTGATGGCTCCGGGCGCCTTCGTGGAGCACGCCGATCAGGCCGGCTGCTTCGTCTACATCACCGACTCGGATCGCGAGTGGCCGGACGCGGGATCGGTGGCCGCGCTCTACGACAGCCGGGGGATCGGGCAGCCTCCGCCGGAGCTGGCCCCAGCGCTGCACGGCTTGCGATCCGCCGCGGCCCTGCTGGAGTCCTGGGACTCGGCGCCCGGCGAGCGGGTGCTGGTGTATCGGATCGCGCCCCGCTGAGCGGGCAACCTCTGGCCCTTGCCGCCTCACGCGCGTGGAGCCGAAAGTGCAGAGCAGGCATCCCCGCAGCCGCGGGGCGCTTGGTAGCATGCACGGTCTGCGTACCGCGGTTCTCAGGGGTCTCAATGAGCGCAATCACCTCGACGTGTCGCAAGCTGGCGGCAGCCAGCCTTGTGGCGGCGATGCTTCTGGTCTCGGGCTGTCCCGATCCGAACGTCGTCCTCCGGATCGACAAGTTCAGCCTCCTGTTCACGCGGCAGGCCGTCATCGTCGCTGATGAGGCGGACCCCTCACGCCTGCTCCACGTGCCTGGCGACGCCGTGCAGAAGCGCGTCACCATCTCGAACACCGACACGCAGCCCATCAACCTGCACATCTACCTGAAGACCGACGATCCGGATACGCCCAACGCCTCCGCCTTCGTCCCCGTCATCCCCGCCTTCGCCGACCTGCCCGAGCCCTTCAACTACCGGGTCGAGGGCAACTCCCGCCTCGAGTTCGACATCGAGTTCCAGGGCGAGGTCCTGGGCACGAACATCGGCCGCCTGGTCATCGAGAACCTCGAGGACGAGTTCCACCAGGAGGTCATCCTCCAGGGCACCATCGACTGCGTCTCGCTGGGCTGGGACATCGACCAGGACGGCTACTGCATCAACGTCGGCGACGTCGATCCGGGCCTCGGCCTGGGCACGTTGGAGGAGGACTGCAACGACCTGCCCGACGAGGGCTACGACATCCACCCCGGCGTCGAAGAGGTCTGCGAAGAAGGCGGCCAGATCGACAACGACTGCAACGGCAGCGTGGCGGTCGCGGTGGACGAGGACGGCGACGGCTACTGCGACCTCGATCGCTCCTGCGGCGCGGACGAAGGCGACCTCGTGCCCTTCTGCATCGACGTAGTGCACGACTGCAACGACGACCCGCTCGACCCCCGCGCCGCCTCGGTGAACCCCGGCCGCGACGAGGTCTGCGAGCCCGGCTTCCTGGACGAGCAGCTCGACAACGACTGCGACCCGAGCAACGACGGCGAGGGCATGAACATCTGGCTGCCCGACCGGGACAGCGACGGGATCGGCGCCTACAACCCCAACCTCGACGACGACGACCCGGACGCGCCGCTGCTCGTCTGCGGCTCCGTCACCGAGCGCGTGCTCTGCATCCCGCTGAACCCCGCCAACCCCGCCGCCGGCTGCGTGCACGACTGCAACGACAACCTCGCCAACACCTTCCCCGGCGCCACGGAGGTCTGCGACGGCCTCGACAACGACTGCGACGGCTGCGGCGGCGACAGCGACAACGACGGCATCGAGGACGCGAACTGCACGGCCGACGAAGCCCTGGACGAGGTCCCCGCCGCCGACGGCCCCGACCTGAACCTCGACGGCGACGACGTGGCCCAGTGCTCGCGCGGCGCCGGCGGACAGCTCCTGGAGTGCGACGACGAGAACCAGTTCGTCTACTCCGGCGCCCCCGAGCTCTGCGACGGCAACGACACCAACTGCGACGGGGTCGTGCCCGACTTCGAGCAGGACCTCGACGGCGACGGCTTCGTCGAGTGCACCGTGCAGGACCTGCTGGCCGGCTTCCCCGAGTTCGTCGACGTGACCGGCCAGGGCGACTGCAACGACGACGCGGCCGACCCGCTCGCCGCGGACATCAACCCGGGCGCGACCGAGATCCCCTGCGACGACGTGGACAACAACTGCGATGGCCAGCTCCACGTGCTCGAGCAGGACGACGACGTGGACGGGGCCAGCGAGTGCGACGGGGACTGCAACGACAGCTCCCCGACCGTGCGTGAAGGCGCGGACGAACTCTGCGACGGCCTCGACAACGACTGCGACGGCTGCGGCGGCGACAGCGACAACGACGGCATCGAGGACGCGAACTGCACGGCCGACGAAG
Source organism: Deltaproteobacteria bacterium (assembly GCA_029261955.1). Lineage (GTDB taxonomy): Bacteria > Myxococcota_A > UBA796 > UBA9615 > UBA9615 > CALCXL01. Next base: position 8,776 of record JAJDAI010001008.1, read on the forward strand.
CCCTGGACG
>JAJDAI010001009.1 GCA_029261955.1 Deltaproteobacteria bacterium
CGTCCAGGGCGTCGATCAGGCCGTCGTTGTCGTGGTTGTTCGGGTCTTCGGGGTCACCGACCTCGAGCAGGTCACCGAGCCCGTCGTCGTCGCTGTCCGCGTCCAGCGGATCCGTGCCCGCGAGGTCCTCGTCGAGGTCGCTCAGGCCGTCGTTGTCGTCGTCCTCGTCGCTGCAGTCGGGATCGCCGTCGCCGTCGAAGTCGTCGAAGGACTCGAGGATGTCGCCGTCGCAGTCCTGGTCGATGGAGTCACACAGCTCGGTCGCCCCCGGGAAGGCCGTGGCGTCCTCGTCGTCGCAGTCGTCGTCGAGCAACGTGAAGCCGTCGCCGTCCAGGTCCGCCGTCGCGGCCGGCACGAGGGGGAAGCTGAAGACCGTCCCCTCGCCGTGGTCTCCGCTGCCCACGTCCGCGTCCACCGGCACGCCCTGCCCGGAGCCGACCACGACCCCCTCCGCGCTGGTCGCGGGGCTGGACGTCCCGAAGGCCACGCCCGAAGTCATGGTGATCTCCACCTGGGAGTCGACCGTGGGCGCGACGCCGTGGGTGAAGACGATCCGCAGCACGTCGTTGCCGCAGGGCGGGTTGAAGATGAAGTAGTTGTGGGCGGCGATGTAGGTGGTGGTCAGCTCGGTGACGCCGTCGTTGAGCCCGACCGGGCCGCCCACCGGGGCCCCGCCCGGCATGATGAAGCCGGTCCCGACGTCCCAAGGCCCGACCGTGCAGCCGCTGTCCCAACCCCAGACGGCGTTCTCCCCCGCGCTGTGCACGAAGTCGACGGCCAGGATCTCGAAGCCGGGTCCGACGTCCGTGAACTCGAGCTCGAAGACGGTCGCCCCGTAGTTGGGGGTGTCGCCCGGCTCGCTGCTCCCGCCCGTGCCGATGGTCAGCGCCTGCACGTTGTCGAAGACCCCGAGCCCGTAGGGCACCAGGTCGGCGCTCGGGAAGAACGCGTCCCGCGACACGAACAGGTCCACGTCGTCGGGCGTCACCGCGGTGCTGTCCCAGTTGGCGTCCGTGTACGCGTTCTGGGCCGTGGCGAGGCCGGGCGCGAACAAGATGGTGAGCAGAAGGACAGCCAGCTTCGTCATCGATAGACCCCAGGCCCGCGATCGGGCGGTGCCATGCTACGCAACGCGGGTAGGCTGTGGGCATGCGGTCGCTTCTCCTGACCCTGCTCCTCCTGCTGCCCGCGAGCGCCACGGCCGCTCCGCAGCTGGACCTCTCGGACGAACTCCGCGCCTTCATCGGCTACGCCGCGGTGCCCTCAGCCGTCATCGACCTGGGCCTCGAACGGGACATGCCGGAGCTGCGCATGGCCATCCTCGGAGGTCCGACGCCGGCCGACCCGTCGATGGATCCGGGGCTCCAGGCCTACGAAGCCTTCCGCTGGGGGCTGGCCCTGGTCCTCGGCCTCGCCGCGCAGGGCGATCACGTGGACGCAGCCGAGGCGACGATCCCCGGGATCATCCGCAACCGGGACGTTCGGGGCGGCCCCACGCTCTGGGCAAAGTCGGACGGCGAGCCCTGATCCCTCAGCCGGTTTCTTGACAGTGCCGCGGGCGTGACCATTAGATGCCGGACCCTTTCCCGGAGAGTTCGGTGGCCGACAAGCGTGACTACTACGAGATCCTCGGTGTTGCCCGTGAGGCGGACGCCAAGGAGATCAAGAAGGCGTACCGCAAGCTCGCGCTCAAGCACCACCCCGACCGGAACCCGGACGACAAGGAGGCGGAGTCCAGCTTCAAGGAGGCGGCGGAGGCCTACGAGGTCCTGCGCGACGAGCAGAAGCGCAGCACCTACGACCGCTTCGGTCACGAGGGCCTGCGCGGCGCCGGCTTCCAGGGCTTCGGCGGCAGCGACGAGATCTTCAGCGCCTTCGGCGACATGTTCGCCGACCTCTTCGGCTTCGGCGCCGGGGGTGCTGGTGGCGGGCGCGGCCGCGGACGAGGCGGCCGATCGGGCCCCCGCCGGGGCTCGGACCTGCGCTACGACATGCCCATCGACTTCGTGGACGCCGCGCACGGCACGAGCGAAGAGATCAACATCGCCCGCTCCGAGCCCTGCGAGACCTGCGAGGGCAGCGGCGGCAAGGCGGACACCGAGCCCACGGCCTGCCGGACCTGCGGCGGGCGCGGCGAGGTGGTCCAGTCCCAGGGCTTCCTCCAGATCCGCACGACCTGCCCGCGCTGCCGAGGCGCCGGCCGGATGTTCGAAGAGCACTGCGAGGACTGCGCGGGGCGCGGCGCCAACGAGGTCGAGCGCAAGCTGACGGTCAACGTGCCCCCCGGCGTCGACACCGGCGTGCAGCTGCGGCTCGTCGGCGAGGGCGAGCCCGGCACCCGAGGCGGCCCGCCCGGCAACCTGCACGTCGTCATCCACGTCCGCCCCCACGAGCTCTTCGAGCGCCACGGCGACGACATCGCGGCCCGCCTCGAGGTGTCCTTCCCCCAGGCGGCCCTCGGCGCCGAGGTGGAGGCCCCGACGATGGACGGCAAGGCGGCGGTCGACGTGCCCGCGGGCACCCAGACCGGCGACCTGCTGCGCCTCCGCGGCCAGGGCATGCCGAACCTGCGCACCCGAAACCGGGGCGACCAGATCCTCCAGGTCTTCGTGAAGACCCCCAAGAAGCTGAACGAGCGCGAGCGCGAGCTGCTCGGGGAGCTCGCGGCCCTCCAGGGCGAGAAGGTCAAGGACGGGCATCCGCACGGCTTCAAGAAATTCTTCTCCAAGCTGGCGGGCCACGACGACTGATGCGGTGGCTCCTGACCGCGGCGCTGCTCCTCGGGGTGGCCCAGGCCGGCGAGGTCAGCGCGCACCTCGAGCACCGCGTGGGCAAGGCCCGCGCCGGCGGCACCGTCGTGATCGACCTGGAGCTGCACTGGGACGGGCGCCCCGAGCAGTACGTCCCGGCGACGCCGACCGTCTCGCTCCCGCGCGGCGCGTCGCTGGCCCTCGGGTCGAGCAACAGCAGCTTCGACGGTGAGGGCACGACCTGGCGCCGCACCCTGCGCGTGACCCTGCCCGAGGGGGAGGCCCCCTTCCCCGTCGGCCCCGCCACCGTCTCCGTGGCGAGCCCCGGGGGCGTGGTCGAGGTCACCGCGGCGGGGATCCGCGTGGGCACGGCGGGTTGGAAGGTCCTGGTCGGCCAGGGGGTCGGCTCCGGGATCGTCGTGTTCCTCGTGCTCGGCTGGTTCCTCTGGCGGGATCGCTCGCTGCGGGCCGAAGCGGCCCCGGCCA
>JAJDAI010001010.1 GCA_029261955.1 Deltaproteobacteria bacterium
AGGTGCAGGTCGTCCAAGACCTCGCGGGCAACGTGCTGATCACCGGCACCTCGGCCGAGTGCGGCAACGACGGCGTCGAGTGGACGGGGGACCGCGACTCCTTCGAGCTGCGCTTCGACTGCGGCGGCAACGCCGTCTGGGAGCTGGATTGGGACGCCGAGGCCGACCTCGACTTCAACGTTTTCGCGCCCGACATCGACCCGGAGGAGCTCTCTGCCTCGGGCTACGAGTTCGGCACCAACCCGCCCGAAGGGGCCATCGTCGACACCGGCGGCACCCAGCTGGTGAGCGTGCTCTGCTGGTCCGGTGAGCCGGGCCCCTGGCGCCTCCGCCTCACCTGGGCGGGCGCCGGCGACGACGACGACGACGACGCCACCGCAGACGACGACGACGCCACCCAGGACGACGACGACGCCACCCAGGACGACGACGACTCCGCGGACGACGACGACAGCAGTCAGTAGCGATAGACACCTCCGAAGGCTCGCTCTACCCTCTCCAGCCGGCCGGGCCCGGCCCCTTGGAGAGCTGCACATGAGCGCTGACAACCGACGCCGCATCGAGGTGGGAGAGCTCCGCGTCCCCGCCACCGAAGTCACCCTGAGCGACGGCAGCACCTTCCAGCTCTACAACACCGAAGGCCCCCAGGGCTTCGACCCGCGCGACGGCCTGCCGAAGCGCCGCCAGGCCTGGATCGACCGCCGCGTCGCGCGCGGCGACACGAACTTCAGCCAGATGCACTGCGCCCGGAACGGTGAGATCACCGAGGAGATGCACTACATCGCGCACCGCGAGCTCTGCACCCCGGAGCTCGTGCGGGACGAGGTCGCCGCCGGCCGCGCCATCATCCCGGCCAACATCCACCACCCGGAGATGGAGCCGATGATCATCGGCCGCAAGTTCCTGGTGAAGGTGAACGCGAACATCGGCAACAGCGCCATCTCGCGCAGCATCGACGACGAGGTCGAGAAGCTGCAGTGGGCCGTGCGCTGGGGCGCCGACACGGTGATGGACCTCAGCACCGCCGCGCCGATCCACGAGACCCGCGAGTGGATCCTGCGCAACTCGCCCGTGCCCATCGGCACCGTGCCGCTCTACCAGGCGCTCGAGAAGGTGAACGGCGTCGTCGAGGACCTGAACATCGAGGCCTACCTCGAGACCCTCGAGGAGCAGGCCCAGCAGGGCGTCTCCTACTTCACCGTGCACGCCGGCGTGCTGCTGCGCGCCGTGCCGCTGACCGTCAACCGCGTCTGCGGCATCGTCTCCCGCGGTGGCTCGATCATGGCGAAGTGGTGCCTCACGCACCACAAGGAGAACTTCCTCTACACGCACTTCGATCGCATCTGCGAAGTGATGAAGAAGTACGACGTCGCCTTCAGCCTCGGAGACGGCCTGCGCCCGGGCGCCATCGCCGACGCCAACGACGAGGCGCAGATGTTCGAGCTGGCCGTGCTCGGCGAGCTCACGAAGCGCGCCTGGGAGCACGACATCCAGGTGATGGTCGAGGGCCCGGGGCACGTGCCGCTGCACAAGATCCCCGAGAACGTGCACAAGCAGATGGAGCTGTGCCACGAGGCGCCCTTCTACACACTCGGGCCGCTGACGACGGACATCGCCCCCGGCTACGACCACATCACCTCGGCCATCGGCGCGGCGGTCATCGCCCAGCACGGCACGGCGATGCTCTGCTACGTCACGCCGAAGGAGCACCTCGGCCTGCCGGACAAGGAAGACGTCAAGGCCGGGATGATGGCCTACAAGATCGCGGCGCACGCCGGCGACCTGGCCAAGGGGCACCCCCGCGCGCAGGAGCGCGACGACGCCCTGTCCCGAGCCCGCTTCGAGTTCCGCTGGGAGGACCAGTTCAACCTGGGCCTCGATCCCGAGACGGCCCTCGAGTACCACGACCAGACCCTGCCGCAGGACGGCGCGAAGGTCGCCCACTTCTGCTCCATGTGCGGGCCGAATTTCTGCGCCTACCGCATCTCGCAGGAGGTCAACGAGATCGCCGCCGCCGAGCAGCTCGTGCAGCTGGGCAACAAGCCGCTCTCACCCGAAGAGGTCGAAGCCGGCATGCAGAAGAAGGCCGCGGAGTTCCGCGAGACCGGCGGGAAGATCTACCAGCCCGTCAGCAGCTGAGCCCCCGGGCGGCCACCGCCGCTCAGAAGGCCAGAGCCACCGCCGCGTACAAGGTCGCCACCACCGCGACGATCGCGGGAAGCCCCAGCACGTCGCCGGCACGCCAGCGGGGCAGGACCTCGTCCTCCCAGGGCGCGCTCGGCGGCGCGGGCTGCCAGGCCGGCATCTCGACGGCGTGGTCTGAGGGGTCCCGCTGGACCGACACCCGGTCGGTCGGCACGAAGTCCCCGGTCACCGTGCCGAGCATGGACCAGCGCGAGCTCGGCGGCAGCGCCACGCCCATCACGATGGTGGGCTGATCCTCGGCCAGCAGCGGGAGCACCCGGGCGGGGCGCCGGGCCGGACGCGGGGTCTTGCGCAGCACCGCGCGGACCCCCTCCCGCTCGAACTCGATGTCGCCGCGAGCGAAGAAGCCGTCGTCGAGGGACGGGCGGATGAAGACGGGCGGGATGGCGTTCGTGGCGTTCTGCATGGCGGGCTCCTGCTCAGAACGGTCGGCCCCGGGGCTCCCCTTCCCTACGCCGAACACGTTGCCGATCGTCAGCGTGTGTAAGCGACGGAGCCCGGAGGCACTGGCGACTCGCCCGCCCTTCCCCTACATTCCCCGGCCCCGGACACCTTCGAGGACTCCCCATGCCCTTGCGCCTGCTGCTTCTTCTCGCCTTGCTCGTCAGCTGCGGCGGCGATCCGCCCGCCGACGCCGGCTCCCCCCTCGGGGCCGCCACCGATCCCGGCGAGGCGTTGCAGGACGACGCCACGATGACGCAGGGCCTGGCCCTCGCGCGCTCGGTGATCTTCGGCGGCGAAGCCAGTGACGACCTGCTGACGGCGCTGCCCGGCCGGCGGGCCTTCGTCTGCGCCTACCAGGTCGCGAAGCCCCGGCAGGCCTGCGCCACCGGCGTCGGCAAGGACCTCGCGGCCTCCATCAAGGCCGCGGCGACCTCCTTCAAGGCCCAGCACGACGGCTTCAAGGACGGCGCCCGCCTCAAGCTCGACGTGGTCACCCGCACCGTCGACAAGGCCTTCAACCGGGCGGTGGAGAAGCCCAAGAAGCGCTACGTCGGCGCCTTTGGCATGTGGGTCGATCACGAGGGACAGATCAGCTGGGTCCTGCCCTCGGAGATGCTCGAGCGGCACATCTTCAACCCCGGCAAGGGCGTGCGCGGCATCGAGCGCAAGCGCGTCATCAAGGAGCTGAAGAAGCGGAACAAGACCTTCGGCGACCTGCCCGAGGAGTTCCCCTACACGCGCCTCTACACCGCGGCCTGGATCGAGGTCCTGAACCTCGAGGGCGGCGTCGACCGCGCCGAGCCCCTGTACCGCACCCACCACGGTCGCTTCGCCGAACTGAGCCCCGACCTCATGCTCCAGCGCATCGTCTGGGCCGCCGACTACCTCATCAGCTCGATCAGCCCCGAGGGCAAGATCCGCTACAACTTCCGCGTCGTGCAGGACAACGACAGCCGGTCCTACAACCTGCTGCGCCACGGCGGCACGACCTACTCCATCCTCCAGGCCTACGACCGCACGAAGCACGAGCCCTACCGGCTCGCGTCGGAGCAGGCGCTCGAGTACCTCTTCGAGAAGACCCGCCGCGACGTGCGTGAGGGCCCCAAGGGTCCCTTCGGCACCGACCAGGGCGAGTCCATCTGGATCCTCAGCCCCGGCAAGAAGGTGAAGCTCGGCGGCGCCGGCCTCGCGCTGGTCGCCATCAACCAGTACGTCGAGTCCACCGGCGACACCGAGAAGTACCGCGAGTGGGCCCTGGGCTTCGGCCGCTTCCTCGTCGCGTCCATGAAGGACGACGGGGAGTTCATCTACTTCCCCGCCCTCGAGCCCGGCGGCCCGCCCACCTCGAAGGACGGCAGCGAGTACTACCCGGGCGAGGCGATCCTCGGCCTCGTGCGGCTCTACTCCTGGGACCGGAACCCGCTCTGGCTGGAGACCGCCAAGGCCGGCGCCGACTGGCTCATCGACGTGCGCGACAAGGGCAAGAACGAGAAGCGCCTCGCCAACGACCACTGGCTGATGCTCGCCCTGAGCTACCTCTACCACTACACCCAGGACCCTCGGTACCTGGAGCACTCGCTCAACCTGAGCAAGGCGGTGGAGCACCAGTACGAGAAGAACCGGCCCACCTGGAAGGGCTTCTGGGACTACCAGGGCGGCTACTACGACCCGCCGCGCAGCACCCCGGCCGCAACCCGCGGCGAGGGCCTGGGCGCCGTCGTGGACACCTGCCGCATCGCCGAGAAGGACTGCCGCTGGGTGCGCTTCCTGCTCGAAGAGACGATCCGCCACGAGCTCCTGAGCCAGTACGACGACGTGACGAGCTACTGGATGAAGCGGCCCGCCCGCGCCTTCGGTGGCTGGAACGGCGGCCTGCTGGACATGGACGTGCGCAACGACTTCGTGCAGCACAACATGAGCGCGACCATCGGCCTGGAGCGCAGCTGGCGCCTGGAGCAGAACGAGACCCTGCCGGGCGGACCCGGCTGGATCGAGGGGCGCCTGGACGGCACGAAGGCCTTCACCGGCGTGCCGGCGGAGCAGATGGAGACGCTGCAGGCCTGGTCGCGCACCTGGCGCGGCGAGAACCACTGGGACGAGCTCTGGGCGAAGCAGCAGGCGGACAAGGCGCCGGCCGAGACGCCCTGAGGCACCGGACCGCGACCACCCGCTCGGCGCTCCACGTGTGCGGCGGGTGCGTGGCACCGTCGCCCGCTACCAGTCCTCCATGATCTCGACG
>JAJDAI010000102.1 GCA_029261955.1 Deltaproteobacteria bacterium
GGTGGCGTCGTCGTCGTCCGGCACCTCGGCGCTGTCGTCGTCGTCGGGCGTGGGCCGCTCGGTCGTGTCGTCGTCGTCGCTCACGACCGTGTCGTCGTCGTCGGACGGCGGCTGGTCCTGCACCGAGGGGCAGCCGAAGAGGAGGACAGCGATCAGGAGGGACGGCTTCACAGCCCTCACGACTCCCCCAGCGCGGCGGCGTTACGATGCGCGCCCTGGAGGTGTGATGACCTGGATCGAGCTGCCCGCCGACGACGCGACCCCCGAGCTCGAGCGGGCCACCCGCTCCCGCCGGACCAGCCCCACCGGCCTCGCTCACGTCGTCGGCATCCTCAAGCCCAACCCGCGGGCCCTGCGCGCCGTCATGCAGATGAACCAGGCCGTGACCTTTGGGGGCTCCTCCTTGGGGCGGCGGCGCGAGGAGCTCATCTCGAGCACCGTCTCGGCGCTGAACGACTGCTTCTACTGAACCGTGTCTCACGCGGGGTACCTGCGTGAACTCTGGGAGGGTGAGTGGAGCTGGCTCACGCTGGTGAGGGGGCTGCAATCCCTGGGGGAGGAGGCCGACGGCATCGCAACCCGTGAGCTGGAGCCCGTGCTGCGTGAGCGACTCACGGCACTCACGGTCGGTGCTCCCGCGGGGGACTCCGAGCTCCTGCTCTTCGTGGCGCTGCTCACCCTGCGCCCGCGCGGCATGACCGAGGCCCACCTGGATCCGCTGCGCGCCGCCGGCTTCGACGACGAGGCGCTGCACGACATCACGAACGTCGCCTGCTGCTTCAGCTACATGAACCGCCTGGCCGACGGCCTCGGGGTGCTGCTGGAGCAGCGAAAGTTCGCCGTCGCGGAGGATCTCTTCGGGGCCGATGCGCTGGCCGCGCACCTGGACTGGGGAACTGCTAGCGCCCCGCGATGACGTCGAGGATCGCCGTCTCCAGGACCCAGCGGCGGTCGATGCGCCGCCCGCCCTTCATCCCGTCCTCGGCCGCCAGGAGCAGCGAGCGAGCGCGCAGCAGCTCCGTCACGCGGTAGCGGCCCATCTGCTTCTCCCACTTCCAGGCCATGTTCGGCGCGACGCCGGCCGCCTTGAGCGCCTCGTCCCGTCGGGCCCCGCCCGCCATCGCGCCCTCGGCTACGGACAGCTGGGTGACGCGCCGCTTCGTCAGCGCCAGCAGGCTCATGGCCTCCTCGCCCTGACGCCAGCAGCGCTGCATGTTGCGCAGGGCCGAGGTCGCGTTCCGGGTTCCGACGTCGTCCAGCAGGTCCCAGAGGGCCTCCTGCCGGCTGCCCGTGACGACCTCCTGGAGATCGGCGACCTCGATCAGGTCCTTCTCGCCCACGTAGAGCGAGGCGAGCTCCAGCCCGTTGTGGATCTGGCTGAGGTCGGTGCCCGCGATGTCCTCGAGGTACTCGGCGCAGCCGCGCTCCAGGCGCTTGCCCAGCCGCTTCGCCTCGACCTCGATCCACTCCTTGAGCGCGCGGCCGTAGAGCTTGCGGAATTCGAGCCAGCGGCCGGCCTTCTTGATGGCCTTCGCGAACTTGCTGCGGCCGTCGATGGCCTTGCGGGCGCCATCGCTGGAGACGAGCAGCAGCACCGTCGTCTCCGAGGGGTTGGCGCAGTAGGCGGCCAGCCGCTCCGACGGCTCCTTCTTGAGCTTGTCGGCGTTGCGGACGACGATCGTGCGACGCGGCCCCATCATCGGCAGGGTGGAGGCGGCTGAGGCCACGTCCCCGCCCGTGCAGCTCTCCCCTTGGAAGATCTGCTCGTTGAAGCCGCGCGGGCCGCCCTGCACGGACTTCTTGAAGAGGGCGTCGAAGGCCTGCCGGGCGAGCCAGCTCTGCTCCCCGAAGATCAGGTAGACGGGCTTCAGGTCTCCCGATCGGAGGTCCTGGCGGACCTCCTCGAGCGGGTTGGCCTTCGGCGCCCGGGCCATCAGGGCACCACGTTCACGAGCCGGCCGGGCACGTAGATAACGCGCCGCGGCGTTCCCTCCAGGAACTTGCTGACGTTGGGCAGCGCCAGCGCCGCGGCCTCGATGTCCGCCTGGCTCGCGTCCGCGGCGATCTCCAGGGTGCCGCGCAGCTTGCCCTTCACCTGCACCGCCAGCTTGATGGTGTCCTGCACCAGCATCGCCGGGTCGGCCTCGGGCCAGGGCACGTCCTCCATCAGGCCGTCGTGGCCCAGGCGCTCCCACAGCTCGTTGGCTGCGTGCGGCGCGAAGGGCGACAGGATGGTCAGCAGCGTCTCGACCGCGAAGCGCAGCACGGCCGCCTCCGCCGCGTCCAGCTCCCGGGGCTCGCCCTGAGCTGCATCGAAGGAGGTCATCGCGTTGACCAGCTCCATCGTCGCGGCGATCGCCGTGTTGAGCTGCATGCGCCGCTCGACGTCGTCTGTCACGCGCTGGATGGTCTTGTGCACGAAGCGAAGCAGGTCCTTGCTGGCGCCGTCCAGCTCGGCCGGCACCTCCCCGGCCCCGCTCAGCGTGTCCAGGCGCCGGGTGACCAGGCGCCAGATGCGCGTCAGGAAGCGGTAGGCCCCCTCGACGCCGCTGTCCGACCAGTCCACGTCCTTGTGCGGCGGGGCGGCGAACATCAGGAACAGCCGCGCCGTGTCCGCGCCGTAGCGCGTGATCAGCCCCTGGGGGTCCACGGTGTTGCACTTCGACTTGGACATCTTCTCGACCCGGCCGACCACGACGGTCTTGCCGGCGGCCTCCGCGGCGGCGACCTCCCCGGGGTAGATCCACTGCCCGTCGGCCTTGTAGGTCGCGTGGCAGACCATGCCCTGGCACAGCAGGTTGGTGAACGGCTCGTCGATCTCCAGCACGCCCAGGTCGCGCAGCACCTTCGTGTAGAAGCGCGCGTAGAGCAGGTGCATCACCGCGTGCTCGATGCCGCCGATGTACTGGTCCACCGGCAGGAAGCGGGTGGCCGCCTCGGGATCGACCATGCCGCCCTCGTAGTCGGGCGAGGCGTAGCGGGCCCAGTACCAGGACGACTCCATGAAGGTGTCGAAGGTGTCGG
>JAJDAI010001011.1 GCA_029261955.1 Deltaproteobacteria bacterium
GCCACCCGCTACCCCGGCTCGCTGCACCGCCTGGTCACGATCGGGACTCCGTCGCGCTTCGGTCGCGGGGTCGAGGGGCGCGTGCTCGGGCCGGCCGGGGCGGCGCTCAAGCGCATCGACGACCCCCGACTGCGGCTCTTCACGCTGCTGACCCTCCCCTTCTCGGTCTTCGCGCCCTGGACCGGCTCGTCGGTGGCCATCGCGCCGGCGAACCTGCGATTCAGGGAGCGAGCCGGCCTCTTCGGCGGCTCCTTCCAGGACGTCTCGTCCCGCCTGCACCTGTGGTTTCTGGACCTGAAGGAGCAGCGCGGCGGGGTCGCCCTCGGGGAGCCGGGCAACGAACTCGCCCCCGGGGACCTGGCGGAGCTCGACGTGCCGCACCTCGCCTTCGCGTCCACCGGTGACCTGATCGCACCGCCCAAGACGGTCCGACCTGCCTGGGCACGAAGCGGCGGTCAGCCCAAGAGATATGTGTTATTTGGCGCCCCGGAGCCCGGGATTCCCGAGCCTCGATTCGGCCACAACGACTTGATGTGTAGCGCCGAGGCCCTTCGACACGTCTGGCCGATGGTGGCGGTCTGGCTCGAAGGAGACCGGACGTCGCTGGAAGCGCTCCCCGGAGAGACCGGCGAGGCTCCTCCACCCCTCGCTGAGGCAGGGACCGCGTGACCGATCTGCTGAGTTCGCCGAGCCTGGCCCTGCTCGAGCCCATCGTGCTCGTCGCCTACATCGTGACCGTGGCCGCGCTCAGCGCGTTCGGGTTCCACCGCCTGGTCCTGATGGTCCTGTACTTCCGGCACCGGGACCGCGCGATGGCCCTGCCGGAGCCGCTCGCGGACGAGCTGTGCCCTCACGTGCTGGTGCAGCTGCCGGTCTTCAACGAGCGCTTCGTGGTCCAGCGCCTGCTGGACTCGGTCTGCGCCATGGACTGGCCGCGGGACCGCCTGCACCTGCAGCTGCTGGACGACTCCACCGACGACACCCTCGAGGTGTCCCAGGCGGCCTGCGCCGCGTGGCGGGCCCGGGGCATCGACGTCGAGCTGGTGACCCGCGCGGACCGGACCGGCTTCAAGGCGGGCGCGCTCCAGGCGGGCCTGAAGCGCTCCAGCGCCCCCTTCGTGGCCATCTTCGACGCCGACTTCCTGCCGCCCACCGACTTCCTGCGCCGGATCATGCCGCCGCTGGTGGAGGACGAGGGCCTGGGCATGGTCCAGGGACGCTGGGGCCACATCAACCGCGGGCACTCCCTGCTCACGCGCGCGCAGGCCATCCTGCTCGACGGCCACTTCGTCATGGAGCACGGCGCCCGCTTCCGGGCCGGCCGCTTCTTCAACTTCAACGGCACGGCCGGCGTCTGGCGCCGCCAGGCCATCGACGACGCCGGCGGCTGGGAGGGCGACACCCTCACCGAGGACCTCGACCTCAGCTACCGCTCGCAGCTCGCGGGCTGGCGCTTCGCCTACCTGCAGGCCCTCGAGGTCCCGGCCGAGCTGCCCGAGGACCCGCGCGGCTTCAAGAACCAGCAGCACCGCTGGGCGAAGGGCTCGATCCAGACGGCCCGAAAGCTCCTGCCGCGCATCTGGCGCAGCGACCAGCCCCTCGAGAACAAGATCGAGGCGACCTTCCACATGGCCAACAACCTGGCCTACCCCTTCATGGTCGTGCTGCTGCTCCTGCTGCCGGTCGCGCTGGTGCTGCGCGCGGGGGACGGGCTGTGGATCGGCCTCGCCGTCGACCTGCCCGTCTTCCTGCTGGCCACGGCCAACCTGATGGCCTTCTACGCGCTGAGCGAGCGCGAGGTGGACCGCAGCTCCTGGCTGAAGCGCTCGGTGCTGGTGCCCTTCGTGCTGGGCCTGGGCGCGAGCCTGACCGCCAACAACGCGCGGGCCGTGTGGGAGGCGCTGCGCGGGCACCGCTCCCCCTTCGTGCGCACCCCCAAGGGTGGTGGGCAGACCGCCGCGCGCCGCTACCGGCCGCGCCTCGGCCTCCAGCCCTTCGTCGAGACGGCCTGGGGCCTGTACTACGGCGCGGCGGCCGTCTTCGCGGCCTGGGCGGGGCTCTGGGTCTCCCTGCCCTTCCTGGTCCTCTTCTCCGCGGCCTTCCTGCTGCTGGGGGTGGGCTCGCTGCTCCCGCAGATCAAGCCCGCGCGGCTCGAAGCGCCAGGAGCGCCGGCAGGCCATACTCCAGCCACGGCACCCAGCCCGGCGGTTCCCACGGCCCCCCGACCGACGGCACGGTCCACGCCAGGTACGCGAGCGGCAGCAGGCCGGTGAGCGCGAAGAGCGCCGGCGACCGCACCACGGGCAGCAGGATCAGCAGCCAGAGCCCGTACCAGGGGTGAACCACCGGGCTGAGCACCACGAGGCCCGCGAAGAGCCACAGCCAGGCCATCAGCGGCTCGGGGCCCCGCCAGGTCAGCCAGGCGGACCAACCCAGGAACAGCGCCGCGACGACCCAGCGCGCCGGGTGGTAGCCCAGCAGCGGGCTGAGCAGCGCGTGCACCGACGCGTTGTGCCCCCAATGACGCGCGTAGGTGCCCAGAGAGCCCAGCGGGGCCGTCCCGTCGACCGCGAAGGGCGCGGCCAACAGCAGGCCGACGAACACGACCAGCGCGAGCCCCAGGGCCGCTGAGCGGGGGTGCCCCGCGCGCTGGAGGTGGCGGGCGGCGAACCAGGCGGGGGCGGCGCCTGCGATCTTCGTGCTGAGCGCGAACCCCCAGAAGAGGAAGGCCTGCGCGCTCCGGCGCTCCCAGAGCAGGAGCCCGACGACCAGGGGCAGCAGCGCCAGCGGCTCGTAGTGCCCCGAGGACGCCACCTCCACCGCCGCCAGCGGGTGCCAGGCGTACAGCGCCGCGAAGCCAGCCGGCTGGCGGCGCCGGCGCAGCAGGGCCAGCAGGGCCGCGATCAGGGCCAGGTCCACCACCGCCAGCACCGCCCGCACGCCGCGCACCGAGTCGATGCCCAACCGGACCAGCGCGCCGAAGAACAGCTGGGCGCCTGGCGGGTAGATGGCGGGCAGCTCGGGGTGGTTGACGGAGCTCCACTCGGGCGAGCCGGCCGCGAGCTCCGCGAGCTCGGGCGAGTCGGGCGCCAGGTCCCAGGGATCCAGCCCCAGGCTGACGAGTCGTCCCTCCCAGACGTAGCGGTGGATGTCGTCGGACAGGGCGGGATCGGGGCCGAGCACGAAGATCGCGCGGATCACGACCGCCCAGATCAGCACCGTGTCGGCCCGGAAGCCGGCCTTGCCCAGCAGCGGGATGAGCAGGAGCAGCCACAGCCCGTGCAGGGCGAGGTAGGCGGGGATGTGATCGGTCAGGGGCCCCAGCGACGCGATCGCCAGGGCGAGCAGGGCGGCGGCAGCCCCGCGCGCGTGCGCCCTGCTCAGCGGTACTTGCCGAGCACGTAGTTCCGGCGGATGCGCAGGACCTCGTTGACCATGCCGATGGTGTCGCGCACCGGGCTGACCTTGCTGGCGTCCATGTAGTGCCAGGTGATCGGCACGTCCACGATGCGGTAGCCCGCCTTGCGGGCCAGGAAGAGCACCTCGACGTCAAAGGCGAAGCCGTCGATGGTCACGCGGTCGAACAGCTCGTCCACCGCCTTCGCCGAGAAGCACTTGAAGCCGCACTGGCTGTCGGCCACGCCGGGCAGCAGCAGGGTCTGGATGACGGTGTTGAAGACGCGGCCCATGACGTGGCGGGACTCGGGCTCCCCCACGCGCACGGCGCCGGGCCCCTCGCGGGTGCCGATCGCGATGTCGACGCCCTCGAGGTAGGGCGGCAGGAAGCGCGAGACCTCGTCCACGGGCATGGAGAAGTCGGCATCGCAGAGAAAGCGGTACTCCGCCGGGCTGGCCAGCATGCCGGCCTTGACCGCGCCGCCCTTGCCGCGGTGCGGCTCGCGCTGGAGCACCACCCGCTCCTCGTCCGCGGCCATCGCCTCGACGACGTCGCAGGTCCCGTCGGACGAGCCGTCGTCGACGACGCGGAGCTCCCAGGTGAAGTCCTGCCCGCGGAGCCAGTCCAGGGCCAGGGGGAGGGTCGAAGGGAGCCGCGCCTCCTCGTTGTAGGCGGGGATGACGAGGCTCAGGAAGGGGTTCGCGTCGGCGATGGGACAGCTCTCCGGAGGGCGGGCGATTGTAGCGCGTCGTTCTGTCCGTTGACCGGAGGGGGTCGCGTGATTAGATTCCGCGCTCCCGCCGCCAACCCGGACCCATCATGAGCAAGCAGAACAACGCCCCGCCCCCCGGCGGTTCCCTCGTCCTCACCCCCGCCGCGCTCGGCTTCGCCGCCGCGATGCTCGTCGTCGGCGGTGTCGTCGGCTTCTTCGTCGGTCAGGGCGGGAACTCCGAGCCCGCGCCGGTGGTCGAGAAGACCGGGGCCGTCGAGGAGCCTGGCTCGAACGCGAAGGTGGTGAACAACACCAACGGGCAGCTGCGCCGCCTCTCCCCCGAGGAGAAGGCCGAGCTGCTCGCCAAGCGCGACAAGGACTCGGGCAAGAAGCCCACCAGCAAGAAGAAGGACGCCGGCGAGCCGCCTCCGGACTCCCCGATGATGCAGGCGAAGTACGTGGGCGAGCTCAGCGACGCCGTGCTGCTGGACGAGTACAAGCGCGCCGTCGCCTTCCTCGCCGCCGGCAACGCCCGCAGCGCCAAGCCCTCGCTGACCAAGCTCGAGAAGGCCAGCCAAGGCACGGCCTGGCGTGAGCCGGTCCTGGCCATGCTCGCGGACGCCCGCGCTGCCACCGGCGAGGTCACCGACGCCCGCACGCTCATCCAGTCCTTCCGGGGCCAGTACAAGAGCTCCGAGTTCCTGGCGATGGTGCAGGTCGCTGAGGGCAAGGCCTTCATGCAGGAGGGCAAGCGCGCCAAGATCGGCCAGAAGAAGGGCGGCAACAACGAGCTGAACGCCGAGCAGAAGGCCCTGTACGCCAAGGCCATCGCCGCGTTCGACAAGGCCATCGCCCAGCACGCGGGCGACCCCGCGCTCGCCGCCGCCTACCTGAACAAGAGCTCGCTCCAGGTGGAGCTGGGCGAGCTGGACGAGGCCGAGCGCGCCGCCATCCAGCTCTCCGTGGACTTCCCGAGCTACGCCAACGCCGCCCGCGCCCTGAACAACGTCGGCCGCGCCGCCATGGACAAGGGCGACTACGAGATGGCGGAGCGCGCGCTCCAGCGCCTCATCGACACGTTCCCGCGCGACCGCATGGCCAGCTCGGCCCGGAACCAGATCGCGACCATGAAGCTCCTCGGCAAGGAGGGCCCCGAGTTCGCGGTCGAAGAGTGGCTCGGCGACGGCCCCGCGAGCGTCAGCGACCTCAAGGGCAAGCCCACGGTCCTGGTCTTCTGGGCCACCTGGTGCCCCCACTGCCGGCGCGAGATGCCGAACGTCGAAGAGCGGTTCCAGAAGTACAAGGACAAGGTCAACATCATCGCCGTCACGCGCAACACCCGGGGCCAGACCACGGACAAGGTGCGCGAGTACATCGGCGAGAACGGCCTGAGCTTCCCCATCGCGATCGACCCGGGCGAGACCTCGCGCGCCTACGGCGTGTCCGGCATCCCGGCCGCGGCGATGCTCGACAAGGACGGCAAGGTCGTGTTCCGCAACCACCCGGCGCGGCTCAGCGACGACATGATCGAGAAGTACCTCTAGGGCCCCGATCGCCCCGAGCCGGAATGGCTCGCCCTGTCAGGACGACCTGCTACGCTGGGCCTTGGACGGAGCCCCTCCAGGGCTTGCCGACCAACCGTGCCGGGGGGCACGCGGACCCAGCCGCCACAACGCAGTGGCGCCTGTTTTGGGGGAAGAGCAGATGGGCTCGTTGGAGCGCATCCTTCTTGTTGACGACGACCCCGACATCCGGCTCATCGCCCGCTTGGCGCTGCGCGGTGGCGGCTGGGAGGTCGAAGCCGTGGCCTCCGGTGACGAGGCCCTGCTGGCCGTGGCCACCCGCCGACCGGACCTCGTCCTGCTCGACGTCATGATGGACGGCCTGTCGGGGGCCGCGCTGATGGGCCGCCTGCCCAAGGACCTGCCCGTCATCCTGCTGACCGCGCGGGCCCACGCCGACCTCGACCCCGACCTCGTGATCGCCGCCGCCGGCGTCATCCAGAAGCCCTTCGACCCCACCGCGCTCGCAGAGCAGGTGCAGGAAGCGTGGCAGAACACGCTGGGCGCGGTGACGACCAGCAGCCGGCTGCGCGCCGCGCCCTAGCTCGACCCCGCGCCGCGCCCTCGGGGCCTCAGGTCGGGAGGAAGTCCATCCGGATCGAGAGCTCCGCGCTCTCCTGACCCCAGATCTCGCACCGGCCGTGGGCGAGCAGCGTGTGCCCCTGGATCACGTCCTGCCAGCCGCCCGGCGCCTGGTGCACGGTGCGCACCGGCACCCACCACAAGGTCAGCGGTCGGTCGAACTCCAGCACGATGGCGATGCCGGCCGCCTCGTCCACCCACTCGACCCAGGCCGCCTCCCCAAGATCGACCGGGCCATCGCCCAGCTTCGCCGTGCGCTCTGCCCCCTCGCCGACCGCGCGGATGCTGATGGAGCCTGACTTGGCCGAGGGCACGCCGAAGGTCCACTCGAGCCCGTGCCAGACCGACGCGGAGTCGCGCGAGCGGTTGGTCAGCGCGTGGCTCAGCTCCAGGCGCGGCTTGCTGACCTCGAAACGGTAGGACTTCTCGACCCGCAGCAGCATGGTGGTCTGCAGGTCCTTGACGACCCCGCTCCGGCCCACCGTCACCAGGCCGGGCTCCGAGCCGTCTCCCTGGTTGTTGACCTTGACCAGCTCGAAGGGCTCGGTCGCGAAGTCCCCCAGCTCGCGAAACTGGCGGCGGGCGAACGACTCGAGCGTGGTCTCGGGCGCCAGGAAGTGATCCTGGAAGAAGCCGCGGGGCATGCGATCCAGCGAGAGGTTGTGCAGGGCGGGCTGGGCCTCGGGCGCCTCGCCGGGCACCGGAGGCAGCGTCGCGTCGTCCTCGTCGCCCTCGAAGACCAGCGCCACCTCGTGGCCCGCGAAGGCCTGGTGGTAGGGCTCCTCGACCGCGCCGACTGCCGTGAGCAGCGGCAGGCAGTGCTTCCGCAGATCCAGCTCCCAGAGCGTGCCGCCGAAGCCGGGGTTCACGATGGCGCCGAACTGCGGCGTGACCACCATCACCTCGTCCGCGCCATCCGCGTCGTGGTCGCCTCGCAGCGCGAGCCAGCGCTCGCCCTTGCGGTCGGTGAGCACGCGGTCCACCGCGGCTTCGGCCTGCATCAGCTCGCGCTGGGCGCGCTGCCGCAGGATGGGGTTGTAGAGGCCCTCGTTGAGCTCTCCGCCGTGCCAGTAGGCCGAGTGGTTCTGGGAGCGCCAGAGCGCGCCGCAGGCCTTCTGGAGCACGGCCCGGGCCTTCTTGTCCCCTTCCCCGCTCCGGCCCGAGCGCTGCCGCTCGAGCAGCACGTTGCGCAGCTGGTCGACCCGGCGGGACGCGCGCAGCATGCGCTTGTGCAGCTGGTTCACCTCCGGGTACTTCACCAGGAAGTGGTCGAAGACGACGCCGCCACCGAACTGCTCGGCCTCCTGCTGCACCCCCATGGCCTGCATCTGGCGCATGAAGGCCTTGCGCCGGGCCACGTGCTCCGCCGGCCGGGACCAGTCGCCCAGCTCGGGCTGGGCCGAGGTGGGCAGGTACACGCGCCCCTGGCTCGGGAAGACCCGGAAAGCCGTCTCCAGCAGGTAGGTCTTCACCCAGTGGAATTCGGAGCGCAGCACGGAGAGGAAGTCGCCGAGGCGTCCCTCGTCCATCAGCTTCTCGCCGTCCCCCGCAAAGACCTCGACCCCCTGGCTGCCGGCCTGGCGCTGGGCCATGAGCTCGAGCGTCGCCCGCATCGAGTCCCGGTCCTGGGTGGAGACCGCGTGCACCAGGGTCGCGTCGATGGGGAAGACGCCGAGCGTGTGGCCGTTGTGCTCCGTCGTGAAGTGGCCGCGGATCGATTCCGGCCGCAGGCCCGCGACCACGAACTGGGCGTCGTCGAGCAGGGTGTAGCGGGTGC
>JAJDAI010001012.1 GCA_029261955.1 Deltaproteobacteria bacterium
GTGGGCGGCCAGCGCCTTCGCGTCGCGTTTGACGCCCGCGGCGTGCTTCGACTTGCGCCAGCCGCTGAGGGGCTGGACGGTGACGGTGACCCCGCGCTTTCGAACCGTGTGGCTCCAGGTCGCGACCACCCGGCCCCGGGCCAGGACCACGGGCGCGACCATCGCCGCCTTCTTCCAGATGGCCTTCTGATCGGCGGACAGCGGAGCAGTCCAGCTCTTGTCGGCGTGGGCCATGAGCAGGGTGTCCCACATCGGCAGCAGGCGGATGGGCCAGCGGGATGGCGGCTCCTCCTGGAGGGCCTCCGCGTCCACCGCGAGGGCGAGCAGCCCCTTGCGCGCACCGCACTGGACGGGGATGAGCTCGTCACCCAAGGCCGCGATCCAGGCCCGGGCTTCAGTCGCGCGGGCTCCGAAGTGGTGCGCGACATCCTGGACGCGGGCCGGCGCGTTGACGGCGAAGTAGCGGCGGGTCAGCGCGACGCTCGCGTCAACCGCATCCACTTCGTCCCAGGCCAGATCCGGGAACCAGCTGCGCCGCGAGGCGTACTCGACCTCCGCCCCCCGCTTGCCCGCCACGCAAGCGTCGCCACGCATGGAGAGGCGCCAGAAGAAGCGGCCGGCAGCGAGCCGCTCGGGGCTGATGGTGATGAGGGGCTGGGCCTCGATGGCGGCCACGGCCGAGGCCAGCAGCCTCGGCGGAAGGTGCGGGATGAAGTCGCTCCGCGTCGCCACCCCCAGGGCGTCGAGCCGGACCTGCGCGGCGTGGAGTTCGTCCTGGGTCGGCATCACCCCGAAGCGCCCCGCCGGCGCACGCTGGGCCCGGGAAGCGGCCACGAGGGGCCAGTCCGTCGCGTCGTAGAGGTGCACCGTCTCGCGCTGCCCCCAGGTCCGCACGAGGTCGCGCCCCTCCTCCAGGATGCGGGACCGCAGGGCCGAGGCCGTGGGGCGACCGGCGGTTCGCAGGCTCAGCGCATGCAGCGCTGGGTTGAGCTGCTGGGACTGGGCGCCGATCACCGCATGCGCCGCCTGGCGGGCGTCCGGGGCGCCGGGCCCAGCGAGGTGACCGCGCCGGGCGCGAAACCAGAGCGCCTGCTCTTCGGTGACTGTCATCGCGGGCATCAGCCCTCCCAGAGCACGCCGTCCGAGGTCTCGACGACCTCGCACTTCGCCGTCGTGCTGAAGGGCGTGTGCACGACCGCCATGTTGCACATCTCGTCGTCTGCGGTGAGGCCGTACTCGACGAGGTGATCGGTGCGGTTGCGCCAGGTGCAGGCCCACTCGAAGCCCGTGCCGGCGGGGCGGATGATCGGGTCCTCGTACTGCGTGATCTTCGGGTCGTGCCAGTCGTCGTTCTCGTAGAAGATCGGCCCGGACTCGGTCCCATCGAACTCCCGGATCGTGAAGTTCGTGCCCATGGCGTGGGTGTGCGAGGCGAGGAACAGCACCTCGACGTCCTCGTTGAAGACGCAGCGGCTCCACTCGGTGTACTCGTCGGCGTCCCCGGGCATGTTGATGTGCTCGTCGCGCACCGAGCCGCCCCAGATCCCCTCGACCCGCTGGGACTCGGGGATCGTGTAGGCGTTCACCACCGAGTAGACGTCCACCGGCTCCGAGGTCGTGTTGACGAAGTGGACCTCGTGCACGACGTCGAGCGCGCGGGGCATGTCGGCGACGACGCCGTCAGGCAGGTACATCGTCTCGTGGTCGGTGCCCTGGCTGCCGAAGAACATCACCTGGGTCGACATGAAGTCGCCGGTGTAGACCTCGTCGCAGTCGTACACGCCCGGCGGCAGCGCCGCGTCCACGAAGAGCCCGGGCGTCGACAGCGTCATGTGGTGCAGGCCCGGGGTCTGCTGGTACTCGACGGAGTTGACGTAGGTGATGCTGTCCGTGGGCAGCTCACCGATCTGGCACATCCAGATCTCGCTGTTGGGCGGCGCGACCGTCTCCATGCGGAGCTGGTAGCCCTGGCCCTCGGGCGGCGGGTCGATGAGCACGACGGGTTCGGCCGTGTCCTCGTCGGTCGCGGGGCAGGCGACGAGGCCGACGAGGCAGAGCAGGACAGTCAAAAGGCGCATGGCGGAGCTCCCGGGTCTGCCCGCTGGATTAGCCGGCTTTGCTGGGGATCGCCAGCACCGGATCTCAGTCGAGGTCGGTCCGCTCCGTGCCATCGAAGTCGAGGATGAAGTCGGGTCCGAAGGCCATCGAGGGGGTGCGGTAGCCCGCTTCGACTCCGCCAGCCAGAAGGCGGACGGCCGACTCCAGGGCCGTCGCGGCGGTGAGGGTGTAGCCCTCCGGCACCCGCTGGCGGGTTGAGACGGTGGTGTCCCCCGCGCGGGCCTCGCCGTAGAGCACCGTGAATCCGTTCGAACGAGCGGATTCGTCAGGTCCAGCGGGCTGCGAGTCGACCCAGCGCTTGCCCAGACTTCGCACAAGGTTGGTCTTCATGAGCCAGGCGAAGGAGGCGGAGAGGCGGACGATCCGCACCGACTTGGCGGGGATCTTGGTGAAGACCTCGATGTTCGGGATCTTCGTCGAGTACCAGGCGGTCGACACGTCGCCCCAGGGGATGCCCATGCAGGAGGTGGGGCCGCGGCCGAAGTCGATGTCGCGGACCTGGGAGCCCATCGGCACCGGGGTGATGCGGCCGTCCCGGCGGATGGCGCTCGGCGCGCCGAGGTTCTCGACCATGGTCGTCGCAGTGCCGTGGGACAGGCCGCCACCGAAGGAGGCGAAGGCGAGCGTGAGGTGCGTGGCCTCGGGCAGGCGGCGGTGCAGGTGGGCCGCGAGGCAATCCGAGGGCACGACGTCGAAGCCCGCGCCGGGCATGAGCACGATGCCGGCCTCCTTCGCCTCGGCGTCGCGGCGGGCGCAGGTCTCGAAGACCACGATCTCGCCCGTGATGTCGACGTAGTGGGTCTTCGTGCGCAGGCAGGCGTCGACCATCGGCCGGCAGGTGTGCACGAAGGGCCCGGCGCAGTGCACGACCACGTCGATGCCATCCAGCGCGGCGTCGAGGGCCGCGGGGTCGTCCAGGCCCACGACGCGGAACGGCAGGCCCAACTCGGTGGCGAGGGGTTCGAGCTTCGTCTGGGAGCGCCCGGCGAGCACGGGCTTCAAGCCGCGCTCGATGGCGAGGCGGGCCGCGAGCTCGCCGGTGTATCCGTAGGCCCCGTAGAGGAGGCAGTTGCCGAGGTCGATCATGTCCACTCCGGATGGGTTCGCGGGCGGAAGGTAGCGCGGATCGGGCGGGGCGGCTCGCTCAGGCGGGCTTGGTGCCGGTCGCGAGGTAGAT
>JAJDAI010001013.1 GCA_029261955.1 Deltaproteobacteria bacterium
ACGTCGTTGGGCACGAAGCGCTCGCCCAGCCTCATCTGCTCGATGACCGGGTGCCGGCCGGACTCCAGCTCCAGGATCCCCGAGTCGTCGATCTGGGGCCGACAGTAGTCGCAGCGCACCGCGACCTCGGCCAGCGAGACGATCGCGTCCAGTTCGGCCAGACGCGAGGCAAGGTTCGACAAAGCCTGTGCGCGTGCGGCGACCCGCTCGCGGAGCTGCGTGAAGAGCTCCAGCTCCACCGCGCGGCGCCGCTCCTCGGCCCCCAGGACCTTGTTCTCGAACTCCTTGAGCTCCTCGGTGAAGTAGCGCTCGGCGTTCGCCAGGGTCTGCTTGCGGATGTAGTGCTCGGGCACCGAGCCGAGGTTCGCGCGCGTGATCTCGATGTAGTAGCCGAACACCCGGTTGAAGCGGACCTTCAGGCTGCTGATGCCCGTGGCCTTGCGCTCGGCGGCCTCCAGGTTGGCCAAGGACCCCTTGCCCTCGCGGCTCAAGCCGATGAGCTCGTCCAGCTCCCCGTGGTAGCCGCTGCGGATCAGGCCGCCGTCCTTCACCGCGATGGGCGGGTCCTCGGCCAGGCAATCGACCAGGTCCCCGTGCACGTCGCTCAGGTCGGGCAGCGGCGCGAAGGCGGGCAGCGCGCGCGTATCGGAGCGGTCGAGCAGGGTGTCGAGCGCCGGCGCCTGCCCCAGGCTGCGGCGCAGGGCGGCCAGGTCGCGGCCCGTCGCGCGGCCCGAGGTGATCTTCGCGTTGAGCCGCTCGACGTCGTGCACCTCCTCCAGGCGCTCGCGCAGCGCGGCGCGGAGCTCGGTGGAGGTGACGAGGATCCCCACCGCCTCCAGGCGCTGCTCGATCTCGGCGGGATCCAGGAGCGGAGCGGCGATCCACTGGCGCAGCCGGCGCGAGCCCATCGCCGTGACGCAGCGGTCCATGAGCCCGATGAGGCTGCCCTTGCGCTTGCCTTCGGCCATGGTGCGGAAGAGCTCGAGGTTCCGACGCGTGGACTCGTCCAGCACCATGAAGCGGTCGAGCTGGTAGGGGCGAAAGCGCCGTACGTGGCCCAGGGAGTCCATCTGGGCCGCGCGCAGGTAGTGCAGCACCGCCCCCGCCGCCCGCACCGCGAGGGGCATGCCGCGCGCGCCCAGGCCGTCGATGTCCCGCAGGCCGTAGAGGGCGCACAGCTCGGCCTCCGCGGCCCCAAGCCGGTAGGCCCCGTCGGGCACCGTGCCCCAGCGCACCGAGACCTCGTCCTGCCAGACGGCCGCGGTCTCCGCGTCGAAGCCCTCCGGCAGCAGGATCTCGCTCGGGGACAGGCGGTCCAGCTCGGCCATCAGGTTCGACGAGTCGAGCTCGGTGCCCAGAAACTCGCCGGTCGATACGTCGATGCAAGCCAGCCCCGTCTGCTCGCCCGCCGGCAGCAGCGCGACGAGGTAGTTCGCCGCCTTGCTGTCGAGGTTGTCCGGCTCGAGCACGGTGCCCGGCGTGATGACCTCGGTGATGCCCCGCTTGACGATGCCCTTCGCCAGCCGCGGGTCCTCCAGCTGGTCCGCGATCGCCACCTTCTGGCCCGCGGCGACCAGGCGCGCGAGGTAGCCGCGCATGGCGTGGTGGGGCACGCCGGCCATGGGGATCGGGTTCTCGCCGCTCTTGTCCCGCGCCGTCAGCGTCAGGTCGAGCAGCTTCGAGGCCAGCACCGCGTCTTCGAAGAACAGCTCGTAGAAGTCCCCCATCCGGAACATCAGAACCGCATCCGGCACCTGGGTCTTCATCTCCAGGTACTGCTGCAACATGGGGGTGACGCGCCGGCCGTCGGTCAGATCCGCCAGGGTTGCGGGCGGTCCAGCCGGCTTGCCCGGGCGGTCTTGGCGGGCTCGCGGCATGGTCGGCGAGGGTAGCGGGGAGGGACGGGGCGGCCAAGCCCCGCCCCGATGGGAAGAAGCGCCGCGCCCGGCGCCGATCCTCGGCCTCGCTTGACCGGGCGCCCGCCTGGCGAAGTAGCATGGCGCCATGCCCTGGCCCCTGTCCCTGATCGTGCACCGCGGCGACGAGCTCCCCCTCCCCGTCGTGCACCGCGCGTTGATGGAGCTGCTGGGCGGCCACCTCCGGCCCGACGCCGAGCTGGCCGTGCACGGCTCCGCGCTCGTCCGGGTCCAGCGTCACGCGGGCGAGCGGGGCGATCCGCTCGCCGGCACGGTGCGCGCCCTGCACGTCACGGTGCCCGCGGACAGCGAGGGCCTGCTGACGGACCTGAGCCAGCTCGTGCTGCCGCCCCGCATGGGCTTCGGGGACGAGGCGCAGGCCGGCTGGGAGCACTTCGGGCACAACCCCATCGAGGCCCTGGCCCTGAAGTTGAGCGAGCGGACCGGACCGGTCGCCGTGCTCGCCAGCGCCGACTCGCCCGAGCTGGCCGGCTCCTACGCGCTCTTCGGATCGGGGCGCCGCATCTGGAGCGCCTGCTTCCGTCCGGGCCGCGACTACGCCACCTGGGACGGCCACGACCTGCGGGTCGAAGCCCTGGAGCCGCGGGACCCGACCCCACCGGAGGGCGGGCACGACTCCTTCGCTGCGCACGGGCTCCAGCTGCTCTTCGGCGAGCCCCTCGAGCTCACCGAGCGCGAGCGCATGAACCTGCTGCCAACCCTCGCGCACGCCAGCCGGCCACCGACCGAGGGGGCGAGGGGGGCGCTGTTGGTGCGCGACGGACGCTTCCAGCCGGCGGACACCGCGCTGAGCGACGAGGATCTGGCGCGCTTCACGCGGTCCTTCGTCGGCTGAGCCTCAGGTCACGAAGGCCCAGCCCAGGTCGGCTTCGGCGTGCTTCAGCGGCAGGCGAACACCCTGGAGCGGCCAGGCCTCCAGCGTCGCGGCGAAGTAGGACGGCAGGCCCGCGTACTGCCCGACCATCCACAGCGACGGCTCCATCGTCCGCTCGTCCGCGATCAGGCGGTAGACCTGCGTGTCGTCGATGGCCCAGAGCGCCTTCCAGCCGGGCTCGATCGCATCCCAGCTGACCTCGGGGGCGACCTGGAGCACGGCGGCGAGGCCGCGGGTGACGTAGGTGACCATCGCGGCGACGTCGGCGTTCTCGGCGCCCTCGTTGGCGAAGGACACGCGGTAGGCCAGGACCCAGCGCTCCACCTTCGCGTCGGGCTCGGCGCCGGGCGTGGCCTGGACCTCCTGCGCCTCGTCGCCTTCAGGCTCGCGGCGCTCCAGCCGGCTCCACACCTCGATGGGCCAGTCTGGCCAGGACTCGACGAGCACGGTCAGCAGCCCGCCCCAGGCCTCCTCCAGCGTTCGGTTGAGGTTCTTGTTCAGGGCGACGAGTTCCTCCAGGTCCCATTCGAGACCGAGGGTCGTGGCGCCTCCGCGCAGGGGAATCAGCATCAGTCCGTCACTCCGGCCTTGCGCAGACGCACTGCGAAGAACCCGTCGAATCCGTGCTGGCCAGCATGGGTCCGCATGCGCATCCCGTCCAGGAGCGAGGGGTCCAGGTCAGGCTGCTCTTCGGTGAACTCGGGGTGCGCGGCCAGGAAGGCGTCGACCACGTCGTCGGTCTCGGCCGGCGTCACGGTGCAGACGGCGTAGACGAGCCGCCCGCCGGGGCGAACGGCCGGCGCGCAGGCCTCCAGCAGCGCGGCCTGGCGCTCGGCGTAGCGGGGCAGGTCCTCGGGCCGCCGGTTCCAGCGGATGTCCGGGTGCCGACGCAGCACGCCGAAGCCGGAGCAGGGGGCGTCGACGAGCACGCAGTCAGCCGCCTCGTCGTCTTCGGCCCAGGGCCGCTCCAGCAGGTCCCGCTGGACGATCTGCACCTGGCTGAAGCCCAGGCGCTGGCGGGCCTCCCGCATGCGCTTGAGGCGCCCCTTGGACGCATCCCAGGCCACCACCCGCCCCTCGGGTCCGACACCCACCGCGGCCGCGAAGGACTTGCCGCCGGGCGCCGCGCAGACGTCGATGATGCGCTCACCCGGCTGCGGATCGAGGACCGTGTCCACCGCCTGCGCCGCGGCGTCCTGCACCCAGATCCGGCCGGCCTCGAGGGCCTCGCCGTCGAGCGGGCCATCCAGGCGCCAGGCGCCGGGCACCGTGTCCACCGGGCGGGCACCCAGGTCCGTGAGGTCGTCTCCCGGCTCGCGGGCGCGCAGGAAGATCGGGGCCGCGGCGTTGTTGAGCTCGGCCTGATCGGCGACCTCCTGCGGCTCCCCGGGCATCGCCTCGAGGATCCAGCGGGGGTGCGAGCAGGCGATCTCCGCCCAGCGCAGCGGCTCCGTCAGCCGATCGGGCAGCTCGCGTCGCTCGCCCCGCAGCACGCTGCGCAGCACAGCGTTCACGAAGCGGACCTTGCGGGGCTTGTTGAGCGCGCGCATCAGCTCGACGGCCTGCTGCACCGCCGCCCGCTCGGGCACGCCGTCCTGCATCGTCAGCTCGAAGGTGCCCAGGAGCAGCGCCGCCTGCACCGGGTCGTCCTGCTCGGAGAGCGGCTTCGGCAGGTAGGGGGCGAGCTGCCACTCCAGCCGGCTGCGGTTGCGGGTCACGCCGAGGACCAGCGCCCAGAGGCTGCGGGTCTGGGTCGAATCCAGGTGATCCGACGCGTGGCGCAGGGCGCGGTCGAGCAAGGCCTCCCGCCCGCGGAGCTGGTCCACCAGGATCCTCGCGGCGGCGACGCGCTCAGGGCTGGCGGGCGCACTCATCGCTTGCTCGGGGCCTCCAGGTCCCAGCTGAACTGCCACTCGGCCTCGGCCGCGGCCTTGTCGACGAGCTGGCTGAACGTGGCCACGCTGGGTCGCTCGGTGACCTTGCGGTTCCCGATGAAGAAGCTGGGCGTGCCGCTGACGCCGATGGACCGGGCCTCCTTGAGGTCCGCCTGCACGCGGTCCCGCACCTCGGGGGAGCGCAGGTCTCGCCGGAAGCGGTCGATGTCCAGGCCGATCTCCTGGGCGAGCGCCTCGAAGGGGGCGGGGCCGTCCCCCTCCACCGAGCCCTCGGCGGCGCCGTCCTTGACGCCCTTGCCGAGCTCGAAGAGCGCGTCGTGCATTTCCCAGAACTTGTCCTGCTCCGCCGCCGCCTCGACCGCGAGCGCGGCAGGCAGCGCGGCCTTGTGGAAGGACAGGGGCATGTGCCGGAAGGTCACGGCGACGTCGTCCCGCGCCTCCAGCAAGCCATCGATCAGCTTCTGGGCGCGCACGCAGTAGGGGCACTCGAAGTCGCCGTACTCGACGACGACGACCTTGGGGTCCTCGGCGCCGCGGCGCGGCCGGTTGCCGAGCCGGGGCTGGGCGCGGCGCTCGACGCGCAGCACGGCCAGC
>JAJDAI010001014.1 GCA_029261955.1 Deltaproteobacteria bacterium
GGACCGAGTTGAAGCGCCTTCGTCGGGAGAACAAGGTCCTGCGGACGGAGCGCGAGATCCTAAAAAAAGCCGCGGCCTTCTTCGCAAAGGAGAGCCTGTGAGCGCGTACCGGTTCATCCTCGGGGAGAAGGCGGTCTGGTCATCCAGGGCGATGTGCCGCGCGCTTCGTGTCTCTCGTGCGGCGTACCACGCGTGGGCTGCTCGCCCGGCGACCGAGAAGACGGCGGCGGATGCGCTTCTTCGGGTGCACATCAAGGCGACCCATCGGCGCAGTCGCGGGACGTACGGAGTGCCCCGTATGACGGTGGAGCTCCGCGCCGAAGGGCATGCCGTCGGCCGAACACGAGTCGCCCGCCTCATGGGGGAGCTGGGGCTGCAGGGCACGCCGAGACGGCGGTTTCGGGGCAACACCACGGACTCGGACCACACGGACCGGGTCGCGGAGAACCTCCTGGGCCGCCGATTCGCGGTGGCGGAGCCGAACACGGCCTGGGTGGGCGACATCACGTACCTGCCCACGAAGGAGGGCTGGGTCTACCTGGCGGTCCTGCTCGACCTGTTCAGCCGCAAGGTCGTCGGATGGGCCTTGCGCAGCCACATGAGGACGGAGCTGTGCCTGAGTGCGTTGCAGCAGGCCGTGGCCACGCGGGCCCCGGCTCCCGGGCTCCTGCAGCACACCGACAGGGGCTCCCAGTACACCAGCGACGACTACCAGGACGTCCTGCAGGCCATCGGCGCGACTCCCTCCATGAGCCGCAAGGGCAACTGCTGGGACAACGCGGTCGCCGAGTCCTTCTTCGGCACCATGGAGCAGGAGCTGGTCATCCCAGAAGGACCCTGGCGCGACGAGGCCGAGGCACGACGAGCCGTCGGCGACTACATCCACGGCTTCTACAACCATCGCAGGAGGCACTCCACACTCGGCTACGTCAGCCCCGTCGACTACGAGGCCGCCCACAGGGCACTACGGGCGAGGGCGGCGTGAACCCGAGCCATGTCCATCCAAGATGTAGCGAGAGTCCCCAGCGGCCCGGCACAGCCGCCTGCGGGTATCCTCAGAGACCGAGAAGCGACCTAACGAAGTGGTCCGTGAAAACCGGGCAAGGTCAGTCTGGCGCCCCTGCGTCAACGAGGACCGCGGCACAGGGGAAGTCCAGCAGCGTCGCGTCCCCCTGGCCGACGTCGATGAAGTGGGCGCGCATGAACGACAGATTCTCCGGTGACTCGGCAAGCACCGGCGGTGCGGCGAGGACCGCGAGAGCGCTCGTGAGGATGGCCAGCAGAAAGCTCTTCGAGTAGGGCGTCGCGTCATTCATGCCGGCCAGAATCCCCCGGCAGGGTCGCTTGCGGGACGCGGAAGCCGGCGTCGATGTCGGTCCGTTACCGGCCCCACGCCTGACCACGCGGTCGCCTCCCCCAGAGCGCATGTAGGTGACCGGCCCGGGCCCGCCTCTCAAGCATGAGCCGTGGGTGGTTCAGTTCTGGCGACCCGGCGCCGCCGAGCTGCGGTCCAGGTTGGGGAGGCCAGGGTGGATGCCTGGGGGGCGCGCCGGAGCGCAGCGCCTCGCCCCTACTGCGAGCAGCCCGCCACTCCACCGTGGTGTGAGCAGCAGCCGCTTCGTGATCCGCCGCACTTGCAGGTCGGTGAGTTCGTTCCATCACGACAGCGCAGCGGGGCAGAGGACCACGACCGGCGTGCACGCTCTCTTGCCTGCTGTCGTTCAGCTCGTTCGCGCGCGGTCTCCGCTTCAGCCCGCTGCTGCTCCAGCAGTTGAGCGCAGATCCCGCTCAGCTCGGCGCGGCTGGTGCCCCACGCATCGGGGCCCGTCCCCGCGGTCTCGAGGAAGTCCACGAGGGGCACCCAGCTGCCGCACTGGGCTACTCGCTTCGACAGGCTACTCCTCGACCTCAAGACCCGAGCGATCGGCCCGAGCTCGGCCGTGCCGGCCGCGTTGGCTCTTCGCCTGATCCGCTGCGCCGCTTCCGCTGCGAGGTCCGGCACGCGGGTCAACCGCGCGAGGGAGGCTAGGGCAGCCTCGGCGCAGGCTCCATCCAGCGCCTCAACACACGCCTGCCCCTGCGCCGCCCGCAGCCGCACTGCCTGGCGCTGGAGCTCAGCGTCCCCGAGCCCCGCGTCCGGCACGCCCCCGAGAAGCGTGGCGGCACCTGCCAGGTCGCCTTTGGCTACGGCCAGCTCGATGCCCTTCGTGGTCAGCGCAGAGGCCTGCGCGCGGGCGAGTGCTGCAGCGTCGGTGGTGAGGAACCTCCGTCCGGCAGCCGTCCACGCGTCGGACGCGCTGGTCGCTGCCGTGACGTGTGCAAGCTGCGTACGGTCATGCAACGCCGCGGCTTCGGCGGGCCTGACGCCAAGGTCGAACGCTGCCATCGCCAGAGCCCGCGCCTCCGCGAAGTCGCCAGCGGCCTCGAGCTCCAGGGCCCGCTCCATCGAGGGTGCTGTGGCCAGGAATAGGGTTCCTTGAGCCAGAGCGACCAGCAGCAGGGGGATCGCAGGCATGAGCCGCTGGCGTGCCGTTCCCGTTGGGTACATCTGTCCAC
>JAJDAI010001015.1 GCA_029261955.1 Deltaproteobacteria bacterium
CCGGACTTCTGGACTTCCTTGACCAGCTCCTTGCGGCGGTCGCCCGTCAGCTCGGGGAAGTTGAGGCGGATGATCTTGCCGTCGTTGTTCGGCGTGATGCCCAGCCGGGAGCTCCCGATGGCCTTCTCGATGGGGCCGAGCATGGTCGAGTCCCACGGCTTCACGATGATCATGCGGGGCTCGGGCACGCTCAGGCTGGCGACGCCATTGAGCGGAGTCGCGGCTCCGTAGTAGTCGATCGTGATCCCGTCGAGCACGGCCAGGGACGCTCGTCCCGTCCGCTTCTTCGACAGCTCGCCGCGGAGGTTGCCGATGGGCTTGCCCATCTCGGCGATCATCTCCTGAAGGTACTCATCCATCGCTTCACCCGGGTGCAATTCGAGAACGGTGCGGCACTCTACCAGCGTGCGCAGCCCGGGTGAGCGGCACCCCAGAACGCGAAAGCCCCTCCGACCGGCTGGTGGGAGGGGCTCCGCGGAATCTTCGGAGGCTCAGGCGTCGCCCTTGGCCATCCGGGCGACCTCGTCGACGAAGTCGTCAGCCTTCTTCTCCAGGCCCTCACCGAGGCTCCAGCGCACGAAGCGGCGGATCTTGATGTTCTCACCGCACTTGGCGATGAAGTCGGTCTGGAGCTCCTCGATGGTCTTGTCCTCGTCCATGACGAACTCCTGCGCGAGCAGGCAGTTCTCCTTGAGGAACTTCTTCAGCTTTCCGCCGACCATCTTCTCAGCGATGTTCGGGGGCTTGCCGGCCTCGATGGCCTGCTGGATGAAGACCGCCTTCTCGCGCTCGAGCACGTCGGCCGGCACCTCCGCCTCGGACACCCACTGGGGGCCAGCAGCGGCGATGTGCATGGCGACCTGCTTCACGAAGGCCTGGAAGTCGTCGCCGCGGGCGACGAAGTCCGTCTCGGAGTTCACCTCGAGGAGGACGCCGAGGCGGCCACCACCGTGGATGTAGGAGAAGACGGTGCCCTCGGTGGCAGCACGCGTGGCCTTCTTGGCGGCCTTGGCGATGCCCTTGGCGCGCAGCCAGTCGACGGCCTTCTCCATGTCGCCGTCGTTCTCGACCAGGGCCTTGCGGCAATCGAGGATGCCGGCGCCGGTCTTGGTGCGGAGTTCCTTCACAAAGGAAGCGCTGATGCTCATGTGATCATCCTTTCCCCGGTGCGTTCCCGGGGGGTTCGTTCTCGTACTTTGGGGGGCCCGGCGGAACCGGGCTGAATGCGGGCCTAGGCGTCGGCGGCGGGGGCCGGCGTGGAGAGCACGTCCTCGAGGGCCGGGGCGGGAGCGTCGGCTTCGGCGGCCGGAGCCTCCTCAGCAGGCGCGGCCTCGGCAACGGGAGCCTCTTCAGCAGCGGCGGGAGCCTCTTCGGCGGCGGCGGGCGCCGCTTCAACGGCGGCCGGAGCCTCCTCGGCGGCCGGGGCCTCCTCGGCGGCCGGAGCCTCCTCGGCGACTTCCTCGGCACCACTCTTGACCAGGACCTCGGGGCCGGTGCCCTCGACCTGAGCGGCCTCGGCGACACCGCCGCCGGCCATGTTGGCGTACTCGCGGCGGGCGTAGTCCTTGGCGAGCTGGCTGCCCTCGACGCAGGCGTCGGAGATGGCGGCCGCGAACAGGCGGATGGCCTTGAGCGCGTCGTCGTTGCCGGGGATCACGAAGCTGATGCCGTCGGGGTCACAGTTCGTGTCGCAGACGGCGACGATCGGAATCCCGAGACGCGTGGCCTCCGTGACCGCGATCGCCTCCTTCTTGGGGTCGATGATGAAGAGCACGCCCGGGAGGTTGGTCATCTCCTGGATGCCGCCCAGGCTCGACTTCAGCTTCGCGACCGTGCGGTCGAGCTGCAGACGCTCCTTCTTGGTCAGCGTGTCCCACTTGCCCTCGTCGCGGTCCTTCTCCAGCTTGTTCAGCTTGTCGATGGAGCCCTTGACGGTCTTGAAGTTGGTCAGCATGCCGCCGAGCCAGCGGTGCGTGACGTGGAACTGGCCAGCGCGCTCGGCGTACTGCGCGACGATGTCGGCGGCCTGGCGCTTGGTGCCCACGAAGAGGATCTTCTGACCGCGGGCCACGGCCTGCGAGATGAAGTTCGTGGCGGAAGCCAGCTGGATGGCCGTCTTCTGCAGGTTGATGATGTGGATGCCGTTCTTCTGCCCGAAGATGAACGGCTTCATCTTGGGGTTCCAACGGCGGGTCTGATGTCCAAAGTGGACGCCAGCGTCCAGCAGATCACGCAGGGAGATATCGGGCATGTCGCTCCTCCGGTTGTGCCTCCGCGCAAGACCCCTGATGTCGGGGCGGCCTCATTTCCCGCTGAGCGGGCACCGGAGAGACCATTTGCACGTGTGTATTTGGGTGCCTTGTTGGACAAGGCCGCGCGGATCTAGCAGACCCTGAGTTGGACGGCAAGCTCCGGATGGCCGACGCGAAGATCGGGCCTTGCGCTCGTCGCGTGCGTGACTATCTGAGTGTGCTATTCACCCGCCCATCCGCGCCGACACCCTCCGCGACCCCGAATCCGTCGCCCAGCTAGGACGCCCCATGGCTTTCGCGAACATCCTCAAGAAGGTCTTCGGCTCCAAGCACGACCGGACGATCAAGCTGCTGCGCCCCCTCGTTTCGCGGGTCAACAGCCTCCGCGACAGCTACGAGAACGCGTCGGACGACGAGCTCAAGGCGATGACCGGGCTGTTCCGGGAGCGGCTCGACAACGGCTCCCCGCTCGACGAGATCCTGCCCGACGCCTACGCGGTGGTCCGCGAGGCTGCGTGGCGGACCATGGAGATGCGCCACTACGACGTGCAGGTCGTCGGCGGCATCCTCATGCACGAGGGCCACGTCTGCGAGATGCGGACGGGCGAGGGCAAGACCCTGACGGCGACCCTGCCCGTCTACCTCAACGGCCTGACCGGCAAGGGCGTGCACCTCGTCACGGTCAACGACTACCTCGCGAGCCGCGACGCCGAGTGGATGGGCCGCGTCTACAAGTGGATGGGCCTGAGCGTCGGCACCATCGTGCACGGCCTCAAGAACGCCGAGCGCCGCGAGGCCTACGCCTGCGACGTCACCTACGGCACGAACAACGAGTTCGGCTTCGACTTCCTGCGCGACAACATGAAGTTGCGGCTGGAGGACATGGTCCAGCGCGGCCACAACTACGCGATCGTCGACGAGGTCGACTCGATCCTCATCGACGAGGCGCGCACGCCGCTGATCATCTCGGGTCCGGCCGAGGCGGATCTGACCCGCTTCTCGGAGATCGACAAGGTCGTGCCGGGGCTGAAGGTCGAGATCGACTACATCCTCGACGAGGAGGGGCGCTCGGTCACATTGACGGACGCCGGCATCGACAAGGTCGAGGCGCGCCTCAAGATCGACAACCTCTTCCGCCCCGAGAACATCGAGACCCTGCACCTGGTCAACCAGGCGCTCAAGGCGCACACGCTGTTCAACCGGGACCGCGACTACATGGTGATCGACGGCAAAGTGGTCATCGTCGACCCCTTCACGGGCCGCACGATGCCAGGCCGCCGCTGGTCCGACGGCCTGCACCAGGCGGTCGAAGCCAAGGAGAAGATCGAGGTCGAGAAGGAGAACGTCACCCTCGCGACGATCACCTACCAGAAGTACTTCCAGAAGTACGAGAAGCTGGCGGGCATGACGGGCACGGCGGACACGGAGGCCGCCGAGTTCGAGAAGATCTACAAGATGAAGACCACGGTGGTGCCGACCAACCGGGTGATCATTCGCGATGACGCGGACGACGTCATCTACAAGAACGAGGTCGACAAGTTCAACGCGGTCGTCGAGGAGATCGCCGCCAAGGTCGAGATCGGCCAGCCGGTGCTCGTCGGCACCGCGTCCGTCGAGAAGTCCGAGCTCTGCCACCGCCTGCTGACGAAGGCCGGCATCCCGCACAACGTGCTCAACGCGAAGTTCCACATGAGCGAGGCGATGATCGTCGCCCAGGCCGGACGGCCGGGCACGGTGACCATCTCCACGAACATGGCGGGCCGCGGCACGGACATCCTGCTCGGCGGCAACCCCGAGTACCTCGCGCGCGACGAGGTGGGCGGCTGGGACGCCGAACAGGAGGCGCAGGAGGACTACGACGAGCGGCTGCACTCGGTCATGGCCCGCTACGAGGCGCAGTGCAGCGCGGACAAGCAGCGGGTGCTCGAGGCCGGCGGCCTGCACGTGCTCGGCACCGAGCGGCACGAGTCGCGGCGCATCGACAACCAGCTCCGCGGCCGCGCGGGACGCCAGGGGGACCCGGGCAGCTCGCGCTTCTTCCTGAGCCTCGAGGACGACCTGCTCCGCATCTTCGGCAGCGACCGGATGAAGGGGATGATGGAGCGCCTGGGCATGGAGGACGGCGTGCCGCTGGAGCACCCCTGGCTCAGCAAGGCGGTCGGCAACGCCCAGCAGAAGGTGGAAGGTCGCAACTTCGGCATCCGCAAGAACCTGCTCGAGTACGACGACGTGCTCAGCCAGCAGCGCGACGCGGTCTACGGCATGCGCAACTCGGTCATCGGCGGCGACGACACCCGCGAGCTGACCCTGCAGACGGCCGACGACCTGGTCGTCGACTACTGCCACGAGCACCTGCCCGAGAAGTCCGACGACATCGACCTGGACTACCAGGGGCTCAACAAGGTCCTCGCCGACCAGTTCCAGGGCATGGAGTTCAACCTCACGCTGCAGGACGTGCACGACGTCACCGCGGACGAGGTCGCCGACAAGGTCATGGAGCAGGTCACGGCCTGGTACGACGACAAGGAAGACCTCATCGGCGCGGACAACCTGCGGTACCGCGAGCGCTACTTCCTGCTCAACGTGCTCGACGAGCTGTGGAAGGGCCACCTCCAGGCCATGGACCACCTGCGCGGCGGCATCGGCCTGCGCGGCTACGGCCAGCGCAACCCGTTGCTCGAGTACAAGAAGGAGGGCTTCGAGATGTTCGAGATCCTCCGCGGCCTGCGGAACGAGAAGCTGGTCGAGCAGCTGTGGCAGAACCTGAGCCACGAGCACCGCCTGACCGACGAGGAGAAGGCGCTCCTGCTCGAGGAGGAGCGCCGCAAGGCCGAGGAGCGCGCCCGCGCGGCGACGGTCAAGGCCAACCGGCTCGGCGACGGCAAGCCCGGCAAGGGCGGCGGCGCGGCGGGTCCGGCCCCCAAGCCGGTGACCTTCCGGCGCCAGGGTCCGAAGCTCGGGCGGAACGACCCGTGCCACTGCGGAAGCGGCAAGAAGTACAAGAACTGCCACATGAAGACGGACCTCGAAGGCGCCCAGGAAGCAGCACCGGCCTAGCCCCCCCGCGCTGCGACCGCCCCCGGACTGGTAGGCTTGTCCGGCTCATTCGGGGACCAGGATGCAGGTCGATTGTCCGCGCTGCGGCACCTCCAACTACATCGACGAGACCGCCGCGGACGACGCCGGCAAGGTCCGCACTGCGTGCAAGGACTGCTCGGCCCGCCTGCTCATCAAGGTCAACCGCCCCGAACTCAAGGTGAACCCGGGCATCCCGGAGACCACGGCCGAGGACGACGACGACGGTCCCGCCGCGGAACGGATCTCGGTGCTGGACGCGGGCTTCGAGATCGATCTCGGGGCGGGCGCCACGAGTGACGCGGTCCCCTCCCCCGCCTGGCTCGCGGTGGTGGTGCAGCAGATCAGCGAGAGCGGGGTCGCGGACCTGCGCGGCGCGCTCATGGGCGTGCGCCGCTTCCGCGCCAACCCCAACAAGCTGCACGACGCCACGTCCGCGCTGCCCTTCATCTTCGACCAGCTGACCGACTCGGACGAGGCCTCGCTGCGCAAGGCGCTCCAGGGTGCGGGCGCGACCTGGGACTCCGGGCCCCGCTCCGCGATGCTCGATCCGCACGGCAACGTGCGGGTGGACGAGCCGCTCGTGCTGCCCGCCGAGCTCCTTGTCTCCGGCGCCGAGGACGAAGAGCTCATGCTCGGCGGCGGCGACGACGGCGACGACGGCGACGACGGCGACGACGGCGACGGCGGCGGCGAAGAGCTCATGCTCGGCGACGAGCTCATGCTTGGCGACGAGGACGAGGGCGACGAGCTCATGCTCGGCGACGACGCCGAGCATGGCGATGCGCTGGCCGACGAGCCCGCGCCCACGCCGGAGATCCCAGAAGCCGACGACGACCTCGCTTCGGCGCTCGCCGCCGCGATCGCGGCGACGGACTCCGTGGACCTCGCCGAGCCGCGCATCGAGCCCATCCAGGCGCCCTCCCCCGAGGACGAGGCCGACATCAGCCAGGCTGTCTTCGTCGAGGACTTCGAGGTGGATGACGACCTGGCCGACGCCGTGTTCGCGGCCGCCGAGCAGGCCTCCGACTCCCTTCCCCCGCTGCCGCCCACGCCCCCGGCCCCCGCGACGCCCCGACCGACGCCCGTGCCGCGGCCGCCCCCGGTCCCCCGGCCCCCGCCTGCCCCGGTCCCCCGGCCCCCCCCGCTGCCCCGGCCGCCGCCGCTGCCCGATCCCGAACCGGCCACCCTCTACCGCGAGCCCGAGTTGCCGTCTGTCGATCCGGTGCGGCTCGACCGCCCCGTTCTGTTGACCGGTCTGCCGCAGCTGGAAGGCCGCATCCGGCCGCTCCAGCTGGTGACCGCGTCCATCCTCGTGCGCCCCGACCACCGCACCGGGCGGGTCACCGCGATCGCGGTCGAGAAGGCCCTCGCGGACGTGCTGCTCAAGCTGGAGCATGCGGCGCGCTCGGTGGGCGCGAACCTCGTCCTCGGCGTCAACACGAACCACGGCCCCACGGGCGGAGCCCCGGGAGCGGACCTGTTGATCGTGGCGCAGGGGACCGCGGCGAGCCGCGATTAGCGCTCAGCTCAGTCGCGGCTGAGGTAGCGGCGCGGGTTGACCGGAACGCCGTCCTTCAACACTTCGAAGTGAAGGTGAGGACCGGTCGAACGGCCGGTGTTGCCGACGCGCGCGATGAGGGCGCCGCGCTCCACGCGCTCGCCCACCTTCACGAGCATGCGCGAGAGGTGCGCGTACTTCGTGGTCATGCCGTAGCCGTGGTCGACGACGACGAGGTTTCCGTAGGCCGTGTGGTAGCCGGCGAAGACGATGTCGCCGTCCGCAGCCGCCATGACCGGGGTGCCGCGCGGAGCGGCCATGTCGAGGCCCGAGTGCAGGCGGCGGGCGCCACCGTGCGGGCTGGCGCGCCAGCCGTAGCCCGAAGTCACCCAGCCGCGAACCGGCCAGAAGGAGGGCGAGGCGTCGAGCAGGGAGATGCGGTCGTCGAGGTAGCCGCGAACCTCCTGCAGGCTCTGCTCCTCCGCCTCCAGTCGGTCTTGCAGGCTGCGGGCACGCAGGTCGAGGTCATCGAGCTCTTCTTCGAGGGACGAGATGACCGGGCGGCCGAGCTCGAACTCCTCGCCCGGAAGCGCCACGCCGCGGCCTTCGCGCTCGGCGGCCGCCAGCTCCAGCTCGGTCAGCGGGCCGATGCCGAAGGCCTGGGCGCCGGTGTCCTCGCGGGTCAGCTGACGCAGCTTGGCGTCGGTCGCCATCACGCGGTCGAGGGACTGGTCGACGCGCCCCA
This sequence comes from Deltaproteobacteria bacterium, assembly GCA_029261955.1. Lineage (GTDB taxonomy): Bacteria > Myxococcota_A > UBA796 > UBA9615 > UBA9615 > CALCXL01. The sequence goes on from JAJDAI010001015.1 coordinate 7,574, forward strand.
TCTCCGCCTCGAGCGACTGGAGGCGCGTGCGCAGCAGCGCGTTCTCGGCCTTGGCGGAGGGGGTGTTCGCCACGTAGTCCCGGAGGAGCCAGGCCCCACCGGCGGCGCCGCCCACGACCAAGGTGAAGATGAACGCCGACAGGGTCGCCGCGACGCGGATGCGGCGGCGATCGAGCGCGAAGCGTCGGTCGGAACCGGCGTCATCTTCGATCTGGATGATCAAACGGGAACTCAAAACGTCGACTGCTCCCAGAAACGGTCTGGCCCCCCGGGCCGTACAGCGCGCGATTTCTATCGAAGGCACCCGGGGCTGTCAACGACAAGCGTGGGTGCCGAACTCAGTCTCCGATCAACCCCAGAATACACTCGGGCCTTCCGGATGGCCGCTGATTCGGGGGGACGGGCTCTCAGTCGACCGAATCCACCCGCGCGATCACGCAGGTGATGTTGTCGTCGCCGCCGCGCCCGTTGGCGATGTCGATCAGCTCGCGCGCGGTCTCCTGGAACGACTTCTCGACCAGGAGATCGCGGATCTCGTGCTCGTCGATGAGGTTGCTCAGGCCGTCCGAGCAGAGCATGTAGAGATCGCCGGGCTCAGCGCGGAGCACCTGCGTGTCGATCTCCACCTCCTCCTGGAAGCCCAGGGAGCGGGTGATGATGTTGCGGAAGCGGTGGTGCTTCGCCGTCTCCGGCGTGATGAGGCCGGCCTTGATCTGCTCGTTGACCCAGCTGTGGTCCTCGGTCCGCTGCGTGATCTCGCCGCCTCGGATCAGGTAGCCCCGCGAGTCGCCGACGTGGGCCAGGTAGGCCATGCCGCGCCGGAACAGCAGGATGACCGCGGTGGTCCCCATGCCCCGGAACTCGGGATCGGCCTGGGCGCGCTCGTAGATGCGCTTGCCCGCCAGGCGGATCGCGTACTTGATCTTCTCCTGGGTGATCTGGTCGTCCGTGGCCTCATCCTCGTGAGAGATCTCATCGCGGATGTTCGAGAGGACTTCCTCAACCGTGGTCACGGCGATCTGGCTGGCGTACTCGCCACCGGCGTGACCGCCCATGCCGTCGCACACGACGTAGACGCCGATGCCGTCGTTGATGAGGTAGTTGTCCTCGTTGTTCGTGCGCTTCATGCCGACATTGGTGACGCCGGCCGAGGTGATCCGCATGAACTGGTCTCCCACGAATTGGGGGCCTCGAGGCCCCCGGATGCAGCGCGCTACTTTACTGGCCCGGGCACCGGAACGCACGACCACCCACGGATCAAGCCTCGGCGCGTGGCCGCTGGCTGCGCCCGAGCAGCTCCCGAGCGAAGGCCTCGGCGCTGCCGGTCTCGTCCGATCCGGCGACCATGCGCACGATCTCACCGATCCGCGAGTCCCCGACGAGCGGCAGCACCGTGGCGCGGGTCCGTCCGTCCACCACCTCCTTCTGCACGTGCAGGTGGCGATCCCCGCGCGCCGCGATCTGCGGGAGGTGGGTGATGCAGATGACCTGGACCAGCTCCGCGATCTCCGCCAGCTTCTCACCGACGGTCTCCGCGGTGCGGCCCCCGAGCCCGCTGTCCACCTCGTCGAAGATGCAGACCTGCACCGGAGAAGAGCCCGAGAGCGCGCGGCGAATCGCCAGCAGGATGCGGGAGAGCTCCCCTCCCGAGGCCACCCGCACGAGCGGGCGCGCGGGCTCCCCCGGGTTCGCCGCCAGCTGGAAGACCACGCGGTCCGCCCCCTCCGAGGAGGCGAAGGGAGGACCTCCGTCGGGCCC
>JAJDAI010001016.1 GCA_029261955.1 Deltaproteobacteria bacterium
TCAAGTCGGCCGAGCCGCCGGGCGGCGTGGGCGAGGTGGGCCTGCCGCCGGTGCTCGGCGCCGTGTGCAACGCGATCTTCGCGGCGACGGGGACGCGCATCCGCACGCTGCCGATCGGCGATCAGCTCACCGGCTGAGCCCTCAGCAGTCGGGGTTCTGGGCCCCGGGCGTGCCGTCGTCGGTCGTCGTGCCGAAGTCGCCCGCCGTGGTGCGGCACCAGTTCGCGGAGAAGTTGTTGGACGCCGCGTCGCGGAAGTCGGGGTCGAGGCTGACCGAGGCGCCGTTGGGGTTCGGCCAGTTCAGGGTGTCGTAGTAGAGGCTGTCGACCAGCTGCCCGGTGGGGTCGCGCAGCTCGAGCTCGTCCGAGCTGTTGCCCAGGCTGATGTCCCCGCCGTAGGAGTAGGCCACGGGCGCATCGCCGTTGAGCAGGGGATCGTCCGAGGATCCGAGCACCACCCAGTCGCCGGGCTGCACGACCACGCTGTCGGTGATGACATGCGAGTCGGTGCCCAGATCGGACAGCACGAAGCCCTGCAGATCGATGACGCTCCCGGTGGCGTTCCACAGCTCGATCCACTCGCGCGGGAAGTCGTCGCCCGAGGGGTTCTTCAGGAACTCGGTGATCACGAGGTCGCCGGCCGAGACCACCGTCACCCAGTCCGCGCCGTCGCAGTCCTGGTCGATGCCGTCGTTGGCGATCTCCGGGGCTCCCGGGTAGATGCCGCCGTTGCCCTCGTTGCAGTCGTCGCCCCCGTCGATGGATGGATCCGTGCCGACCCAGCTGCACTCCACCCAGCCATCGCCGTCGCCGTCGGCCTCGTCTGCGTTCACGCCGCCGGAGCAGTCGTTGTCGACGCCGTCGCAGAGCTCGGTCGCGCCCGGGTAGACCTCGTCGTCCCCGTCGTCGCAGTCGCCGCAGGCATCCACGCCGTCGCCATCGCCGTCCGCGATGGCCAGGGTGATCAGCTCGGTGAGCTCGATCTCCTGACCGCCGGAGTCCTGCACCACGGCCGAGAGGGTGTGCGCGCCCGAGGCCTCACCGCAGGTGCTCCAGGTCGCCTGCCAGGGCGGCACCGCCGCGGTCAGCAGGTGCGAGCCATCCACGGAGAAGACGACGGAGTCCACGCCCAGGTCGTCGGCCACGGACACCGACAGCAGCACCGAGGTCGTCGTGACGGTGCCGGTGGGCGCAGCCCAGGTGCCGGTGGGCGGCTGGTCGACGTCGACGTCGATGGAGTCGCTGCCTTCGTTGCCGAGGGCGTCGGTGGCTTCGACGTCGAGCGTGTGCGCGCCCGAGGCTTCGGAGCTGGTGTCCCAGCTGACCGTCCACGGGGACGAGGTCAGGGTCGCGACGACACCGCTGCTCGACGAGAGAACCACCTCGGCGATCGGGGAGTCGTCGGTGATGTCCACCTCGACCGAGACCGTCCCGGAGACCGTGGCCCCGTGGCTCGGCGCGGTGATGGACACGGCGGGCCCGGAGCGGTCGATGACGATGGTGATCTCGTCGTCGGCCTGCTGGTCGCCGGTGTCGGTCGCGACGACGCGCAGGGTGTGCTCGCCCTCGGCGAAGTCGGCGGCCGGGAAGGTCGCGCCCCAGGGCACCTGCTCGTCGGCCAGCAGCAGGCCGGAGTCCACGAAGAAGTCGACGCGGACCACGCCGTCGTCGTCCACGGCGCTCACGTCGATGGCCACGGTGTCGTTGACGGAGGCGCCGTCGGCCGGGCTGAGGATCGTGATGCTGGGCGGGTTGTCGCAGTCGCCGCCGCCGTTGTCGACGGTCACGTCCACGGCGTCCTCGACCTCGTCCCCGTCACCGGTTGTGCCGATGGCCCGGAGCGTGTGCTCGTCGTCGCTGGCCTCGCGCGTGTCCCAGGTCATCTGGAAGGGCGCGTCGTCGTCGGTCTCGAGCTCGTCTCCGTCCAGCTCGAAGGTGATGGACTCGATGACGTCGTCCGCGGTCACCTGGACGGGCACCTCGCCGCAGAGCGTGGCCCCGTCGCTGGGGCTGGTGATGACCAGCTCGATGGCGGTGGCGTCGTCGTCGTCCGCGGCGTCGTCGTCATCAGCCGCGTCGTCGTCGTCAGCCGCGTCGTCGTCGTCAGCCGCGTCGTCGTCGTCAACCGCGTCGTCGTCGTCCCCGCCTCCACCACCGCCGCCGCGGGGGGTGGTGCAGGCGGCGAGGAGCAGGGTCAGCAGGAAGAGAGAGGCGCGCATGCGCGCATTGTGCCCGGAGGCGGCGCGGGGATCAGCCCGCTCACCGGCAGGCGCTGCGAATGCCCGAGCAGAGCGGGAGCATGCGCTTGACCAGGTCCGCCTTGCTGCGGTTGCCGTTGGTCACGATCGCCGCCGACACCCCCGTGCCCTGGTCCGCGAAGCCCACCGTGCAGAACATGCCGGCGTGGCCGAAGCAGGCGCGCGTGTCCCAGTAGCCGTAGAGCGAGGGCGTCAGCGAGCCCGTGAAGAAGCCCCGGCCCAGCGCGATGGGCGCCGAGGTCGTGCGGTCCCAGCCGCGCACGTGGCGGCCGGTGTAGCAGGCGATGGTCTCCTCCTGGAGCAGGCGCTCGCCGGACATGCCCACGCCGCCGCGCACCAGCATCTCGTAGAAGGCCGCGAGCGTGCCGGCATCGCTGACGAGGCCCGCCCCCGGGATGAGCGCGGTCGCCCACTGCGGGTCCGTGGTCAGGCGCTCGACGTCGCGCCCCACCGTGAAGCTCGCGATCTGCACGTCCTTCTCGCCCAGGAAGTAGCCGTGCGCGACCGCGTCCACGTCCTCGGGGCTCACGCCGAAGCGCAGGGCGGGCAGCCCGGCGGGCTCGGAGAGCTCCGTGCGCAGGAACTCCCGGAAGTCCCGGCCCGTGGCCCGCTGCACCACCTCGGCCAGGATCCAGCCGTACTCGAGTGGGTGGTAGCGCAGCTGGCCGCGCCGGTGCGAGGGCGCCGCGGTCTCGACGGCGTGCACCACCGCGTCCCAGTCGGCCCACAGGCTCGCCCGCGCGCAGAAGTCGTCCATCAGGACGCCACCGCGGTGGGTGAGGATGTCGAGGACCGTGATGTCCTGCTTGCCCCGCTGCCCGAACTCGGGCCACACGGTCGAGATGGGCGCGTGCACGCTCAGCAGGCCGCGCTCCTCCACCATCGCGATGAGCACCGCGATGACGGCCTTGCCGGCCGAGAACAGGGGGAAGGGCGTCCAGCGACCGACCGACAGCGGCGCCTCGCCGTCGCGGTGCCCGCGGCCCAGGCCGACCGTGAGGTCGAGCACCACGTGGCCGTGCCGACGCACCACCATCTGGCCGCCAGGGAACAGCCCTCGGGCGTTCTGCCGCAGAAAGAGGTCGCGCACCTGATCGAGGGCCTGGGCATCCAGGCCGACCAGCGCTGCGTCCACCGGCGCCTCGTGAGGGAACGCCGTGCGGTTGAATGTCGTCGCGGCTCCGCTCATCACCTCCACCTACACTGCATCAGCGAGGGCGCCGTTTGCTTGCAGCCTACAACAAGCTGCGATCAGCGCCACGTGCTTCGTTGCAGCCCCGCAACAGTGGGGCCCCCGGGGCGACGAATCCAGCGTGGACCCCCGCCTCCTCCTCTGTCTGCTCCTCGTCGGCTGCGCGACCGCCCCCAGCCCGGATCCCCAGGTGGAGCCGCGGGGGGACCCCGAGCCCGGCGTGAGCCCCGGAGACGACCTCGCCAACCTCGAGGGCCACGCGCTGGTGCTCGCCTGCTTCGCCCTGTTCTGACCCGTCTGCGGTCTGGAGTTTCCGGACATCGAGAGCGCCGTGCACCTGCCCTACGCCGACGACGGCGTGCTGGTCTACGGCCTGTACGGCGGCGAGAGCGCCGACCTGATGCAGGACTTCCGCGAGCAGACCGGCGTGACCTTCCCGCCCGTTCCGAGCCAGGGCACGCTCAACCGCTTCAGCTTCCCATCCGGCGTCGGCTACCCCGACCCACCCGACATCGTCGTGGGCAAGGACGGCACCATCCGGTCCATCCGCAACTCGTTCCAGGTGGACGAGATGGACTCCCTGATCCAGGAGCTGCTCGCCGAGCCGTGAGGGCACGAGAAAGAGGGGCCAGCGGGTCCCAGCCTTCCTAGCTTCCTGCTGTCGCCCCCCGGGGAGGGGTCAGGAGGCAAGGATGTCGACTCGCACCACCACGACCTCGGATCGCCAGGCGCTGATCCTCGACACGCTGATCGCCACGGCCGTCGCCCTGCTCCTCGGCTTCGTGCTGGGCTTCGCGTCCGAGGCCCTGGCCGCGCCGCCCCAACCGGCGCAGGTCGTCGACGAGGCGAAGGGCACGACGCTCCAGGCCCTCAAGGAGGCCCGCAACCGGCTCCTGCTCGCCGTGCAGAGTGAAGAGCTCGAGGTCGAGCGCTGCCTCGCCACCAACGTGATGCTGCTCCAGGGCGCGTGGCGGACGGTGTCCGACGGCGCCGACGACTTCCGGCTCGCCAGCCAGCGCGGCGACGTGCGGGCGGCCGCGATGGCCGAGGACCGCGTCAAGGCGGGCGAAGAGGCCGGGCGCGAGGTGCTGGAGACCGCGCGGCAGTGCGACGGTCGCTCGGCGCGGCTGGCGCGGGGCGACGGATCGGTCCACGTGGTCGTCACCGTCAACGGCGTCGAGGACAAGAGCCTCGGTGAGCGGAAGACGAAGCGGCCTGGGCGGGCTCCCAAAGCGCGCTAGTGGGGCGGCGGCGGATCTTCGGGGGCCGGGGCGGGGTCACTACCCTGCGGATCCGGCTGGCTGCCGTCGTTGACCTCTTCTTCTTCTTCCTCGGGGTCGTCGAGGACGGGACAACTCGTCAGGGCGGTCGCGCCGAGCATCAGAGCCAGCACGATCCAGGTGGGCAGGCGGAAGCGGATCATCGTCACGCTCCTTTCCCCCCCTTGAAGAGCAAGAGCCGGGCCAGGGCGCGATCGCGCACGCGCGGGCCTTCGGGGTGGGCCAGGGCGCCCGGAACCGTGTCGGATCACACGGCGGGGCGGGCACCTGCACTCGGAGTGCACCGGCGCACGCGCGGATAGACTGCCGCCATGCCGCTCGACGACTTCCCCATCCGCTGCGAGGTCCCCGTGCTCTGGGGGGACATGGACGCCTTCGGGCACGTGAACAACACGGTGTTCTTCAAGTACTTCGAGGTGGCGCGCATCGCCTACTTCGACCGCATCGGCTACCAGGCGCTGATGGCGGACGAGGGCCTCGGCCCGATCCTCGCGGAGACCTCCTGCCGCTTCCGGCGGCCGCTCGCGCACCCCGACACGGTGGTCGTGGGCGCGCGCGTCAGCGAGGTGGGCGAAGACCGCTTCACCATGCAGTACCGCATCTGGAGCGTCGGTCAGGACACGACGGCAGGCATCGGCGAGGGCCTGATCGTCAGCTACGACTACCGCGGGAACAAGCGCGTGCCGCTGCCCGCGTCCATCCGCGACGCCATCGCCGCCCTGGAGGCCTGAGCACGCCGGTGATGTCCTGACCCCGGGGTCAGGA
>JAJDAI010001017.1 GCA_029261955.1 Deltaproteobacteria bacterium
CCGCCGCCTACGAGGCCTTCCTGGCGGAGTACCCCGACAGCGCCGAGGCCGACCGGCTCCGGGGCCGCATCGACGACCTGCGCTACACCAAGGCGAAGGCCGAGGGCACGCGCGCCGCCATGGCGGAGTACCTGCAGCACCACCCGGACGGGCGCCACGCCGAGGACGCGAAGAAGGAGGAGGACCGCCTCGCCTACGACGCGGTCAAGGAGGAGGGCACCGCCGACGCGGTCACCGCCTACCTGGACGCCCACCCGGACGGGAAGTTCGTCGAGGAGGCGCGCGACCTCCGCAACTCCATCCACTACACGCCGAAGATGCAGGTAGAGAACGTGGCCTGGGAGCGCACCCAGATGGCCAACGACAAGGAGAAGGAGGACGACGGCTGGCGCGTCACGGCCGACGTCATCAACGGCGGCGACCGCACCCTGGCCGTGGTCGAGTGCGCGGTCGATCACCTGGGGAGCAAGGGCGAGGTCCTCAAGACCGAGACCTGGTGGGCGGTGGCCCACGACCTGGGTGGCTTCCCGACGCGCCCCTGGATGGTCCCGACGCTGAAGGCCGGAGAGACCCGCGGCTTCATCTTCACGACCGCCGACATGGACGCCCCCGCGGGCTCCACCGGCACCTTCAACGTGCGCGTGACCGACATCCGCTACCGCAAGTAGCTCAGAGCCTGCGAGGGAACCGGGGCCGCAGGCGAGGGCGGCGAGGGCAAGCCGTCGGGCCGCACGTGAAGGCGTGGCGGGCCAAGGCCCGCGAGCCGAGCGGGTGGTTCGACGGCGTAGCCATCGTCGTCCGCAGCCCGGCAGCCGGTTTCCTCGCAGGCTCTCAATGCCCCTCGGGCAGGCGGTAGATCCGCAGGTCGAGGCCCTCGGCCCCCGGGGTGCCCACGGCCAGGCGCCCGTCGGGGTGCACGGCGAAGACCCTCCCCTTGCCCGCGCCCAGCGCGGCGTCCGTCGGCGGGCGCACGAAGGGGAGCACGGCCCGCGTGAGGATGCGGCCGTCCAGATCCACGAAGGCCAGGTGCTTCGGCGCCTCGACATCGGGCCCGGGCTCCTCGGCCCCCGCCCGCAGCCAGACGCGGCGGGAGGCGTCCGCGCCCACCAGCTCGACGCTGCGGGCGTCGGGGATCCGCGTCAGCCCGATGCGCCGCAGGCTGCCGTCGGGGCGCGCTTCGACGAGCAGCGGGGCGGTCTTCGCGCGCGTGGCGCGCACGCGGCTGCCGCCGGGCACGGGCTGGCCGCGAAAGGCCTCGGGCGCTCCCTCCGCCCGGCCGGTGCCGTCCTGGGCCTCCCAGGCCGCAGGGTCCTCGGGCATGGCCGCCAGCAGCTGGCCCGTGCCGGCATCGGTCGCTGCCTCGCCGGGTCGCCAGAGCTGGACGCGGCCGTCCTCGCGCAGCAACACGAAGGTGCGCCGCCCGTCGATCCAGCGGACCAGCAGCCCCTTCGCCGGCGGGTCGATGAGGAGCTTCTGCTCCGCGCCGTCCGGGCCGATCACGAAGGCCGTGCGGCCCCAGGCATCGAGCAGGACGAGGTCCGGGCCTACCGGGTCGAAGGCCATGGCGCGGGGCAGGCCCGCCAGCTGCGTGACGGCGTAGGGCGTCCAGCCGGCGGGAGCCGGAGTCGCCTCGGGGCTGGGCGCCGGCGTGGGCTCGGGCGCGCTCGGCGAGGGGGCGCCGCAGCCCAGGAGCAGGGCCAGCAGCAGGATCCGCGGGCTCACCCTGCGACGTCAGCCGGCGGCGCGGCGGCGGGAGCCTCGTCGGCCGGGACCTCGGCCGCCGGAGCCGGAGCCGCGGGGGCGACGCTCGAGGCGAGGCGCGAACGCAGGCCGGGGAGCACCACCTGGAAAGCCGCCAGGTCGGCGCCCTTGAGGCTGCGCCGGGAGACGGAGTGCAGGTTCAGCGGGTCCAGGGTCTTGCCGGAGCGCGACTTGAGTTCGTAGTGCAGGTGCGGGCCCGACGAGCGGCCGGTGTTGCCCGACTTGCCGATGGGGGTGCCCGCGTCGACCCGGACGCCGGGCTTGATCGCCGCGGCCACCTCGGACAGGTGCAGCAGGCGCGCGAGCGTGCCATCGGCCTTCTCGATCTCGATGCTGTTGCCGTTGAAGCGCCAGTTCCAGTTCGTGCGGGTCACCTTGCCGGCGAAGGGCGCCCGGATGGGCGTGCCCACGGGCGCCTTGAAGTCCATGCCGTGGTGGCCGCGGCCGTCACCCAGCAGCGAGGTCACCTGCTCGTACTCGGCGATGGGCCCGCCATCCAGCCGGCCGGGGACCTCGCGGCCCTCCGCATCGAACCAGGAGGCGAAGGCCCAGCCGGGGGGCTGGAAGCGGAACGCCTCGTAGTCGCGCTTGAACTTCGCGGAGCGATAGCGGAGCGCGTCGATGCGGATGTCCACCGGGTCGTCCGGATTGACCTCGTACAGCAGGTCGACGGTGTCGCCCTTCCGCGGGTCCTTCGTCATCTTGATGTTCCACACCAGCAGGCGCGAGGCGGTCAGCGCGAGGCGATCCCCTTCCCCACTGCCGACGGCCTCGACGAAGCCTCGAGCTACGGCCCCGTCGATCACGACGTGCACGCGCTTCGGGCCGTCGGTCGAGGGGAGCGGGGTCGCCGCGGCGACGGCGGCAGGCGCCGGGGTGGCGGCGGGCGCAGCGGCTTCGGTCCCCACCACAGCGGGGATCTCACCCACCGCGACGGCCGCAGCGGTCGCCTCCGTGAGGCTCGTGTCCGGCTCGTCCGAGGGACCGGGCTCCCAGCGGATGAGGAACCAGGCGTTCGCCGCGAGGGACAGCGCCAGCAGGACGGGCACCAGCGGCGGGCGCCGGTTGTGCCCCCCGATGCGGATGCCGGTGGGCGGGTGGGAGCGGAGTGTCATCGGTGGCTCAGGTAGTACACGAGTCGGACCCGCCTTGAAAGGGTGTCTGAGCCTGCATCCAGTCTGCGATGGCCTGCCAGAGCGGCCGGGCGCGCGGGTCCGTCACGAGGGTCATGTGGTCCGGGTCGAAGGTGAGCTCGTGATCGCCGCGGCCCACGAGCCAGAACTCGGCCTGCGGCATGCGCTCGGTCCAAAGGCGGGCGCCGACGTGATGGGCGAGCAGGCTGTCGCCGCGGCCGACGACGTTGAGCACCGGCCCGCGCACCCGGGGCAAGGCCGCGAAGTAGTCGAGGCGGCCGTCGCGGGATCCCCAGCGGTCGCTGCGCCAGGTCCGCACGATGTCGGCGGCGTAGGGCCCGGCCTCGTCGGCTGGCCCCAGACCGAAGCGCCGGACGGGCACGTAGCCGATCAGGCGCTGCACGGCGTCGAAGGCCGCGACGCTCAGGCGCTTCTGCCAGCGACGGCGCCGCGAGGGCTCCAGGCGGGGCATCCAGGCGTTCGCCGCGAGCAGCACGTGGCCGTCGGGGGGCTCGCGGTAGAGGCCCGAGCCCGCAGCCGCCACCGAGCCGTGCCCGCAGAGCGAGTGGCCGACCAGCCAGACGAAGGCGCCGGGAAAGGCCTCGCGCGCGGCGTCCACCAGGGCGGGGAGGTCGCGGCCGAGCACGTCGTCGTAGGTCCAGCTGCCGCCCTCGGTGGGCCTGGGGCCCGAAGCGCCTCGGCCGCGCACGTCTGCGAGCAGGACCTCCCAGCCCCGCGCCGCCAGCGTCGAGGCGAAGCCAGCCCCCTCCGGGCGGTCCATGGACCGGCGGTCCACCATCATCGCGTGCCCGAGCACGGCCACACCGCGGCGCGGGCCCTGGGCAGGCAGGTGGCGGACGTCGAGGACCCAGCCGTCCGAAGCCTCGACCCTCAAGCGCCGCCCGCCGCGCTGAAGTAGGCCGCCTGGTACTCGTCGAATGCCTCGAAGCCGAGGCGCTCGTAGAGGCGGATGGCGCGCTGGTTCTCGGCGCCGACGAAGAGCACGACGCGTTCGTGCCGGTCCAGGAGCAGCTCGCAGAGCTCGTGCATGCCGAAGGTGCCGCGGCGGCGTCCCCGCTCGTCGGGCGGCGTGTAGACGCCCTCCACCAGCACCGCCTCGGGCGTGGCGGCGGAGATGGCGGCGCGGAACACCAGGCGCCCGCCCTCGGTCCAGATGAACTCCCGGCGCGCCCGCAAGCGGCGGCGCAGCGCGGCGAGGAAGGCGGGGCCGTCGAAGTCCTCGGGGTCGATGCCCAGCTCTTCGATGGTCACGGCGCGGCAAGCGGAGCGGAGCACGCCGAACTCCCGTTGATCGGCGGGGCGCAGCCGCGCGCGACCCCAGGAGCCCTCCCCGGGGGGCAGCACGCCTCGCTGCGCGAGGGAGCCCCGGTCCACCCGCATCACCGGCATCGACTCGCGGAGCAGGCGGATCGGCAGCTCCCCCCGGAGCGACTGCAAGGCAGCCAGGAACTGGGACGCCATGGAGCGGGGGCTCAGCAGCTGGCCCGGCGGCACCCGGTCCCAGCGCGTGTGGACCTCGGCCGCGAAGGCGCGCAGGCCGGCGTCGCGCTCGCAGGACATGACCAGCACGGGCGAATGGAGGAAGATGCCCGCGAGCTCGCCACCCTCGAACCAGCCGAGGAGCCGGCCCGCCGCCGGAGGCAGCTGGACGCCGAGCTTCCAGACGAGGCCGCGCAGGTACACGTCTCGTTCGGGGTGGAGCCCAAGAAGACGGTGCGCGTCGCGACCGTCCTGGCGTGTGAGGGGCCTGAGGAGGCCGTCCGGTTCGGACATCAAGGCATCATAGGCGGGACCCGTGGATGCGCCACCGAGGAGCCAGGGCATGAGCGACGCAGTGCAAGGGACCAACCGCCCGCTGACCGCAGGGGACACGGTGGGCATTCTCACCCCCGGCGGGGACGCGCCGGGCATGAACGCCGCGGTGCGCGCCGCGGCCAAGATCGCGCTCGCGCAGGGGCTGACGGTGCTCGGCATCCGCCACGGCTACAAGGGCCTGCTGGACGGGGATGTGGCCGTGCTGGAGCACCGCGACGTCGACGGGATCGGCCGCTACGGCGGCACCGTGCTGGGCTCGGCCCGGGAGCTCCGCTTCAAGACCGCGGCGGGGCACGAGCTGGCCCAGCGTCGCGTGAAGGAGCTCGGCCTGGAGGGCGTCCTGGTCATCGGGGGGGACGGCTCCCTCACGGGCGGCCGGGCCTTGAGCCGGCTCGAGGCCGCGGGCGGGGGACGGCTCCGCGTCGTCGGCGTGCCCGCGTCCATCGACAACGACGTGGGCTGCAGCTCGCTGGCCATCGGCGTCGACACCGCGGTCAACACCATCGTCGCGGCGATCGACAAGATCGCGGACACGGCGCGCGCGCACGAGCGCACCTTCATCGTCGAGGTCATGGGCCGGGACTGCGGCTACCTGGCGATGGTCGCGGGCATCGCCTCCTCGGCGGACGTCATCCTCTACCGGGAGCGCGGCTACTCCCAACCCGAGCTGCTCGCGCAGGTCGAGGGCGTCGTACGCAAGGCCTATCGCCCGCCGCCCGCGGGGGCCGGCAAGCGCATGGTGCTCATCGTCAAGGCGGAGGGGGTCTCCGTGCCCGCCGAGGCCATCAAGGAGCACCTCGACCTGGCCGTGAGGCCGGAGGTCCCGGGGCTGGAGACGCGGGTCTGCGTGCTGGGGCACCTCGTGCGCGGTGGCGCGCCCTCGGCCATGGACCGCCTGGTGGCGGCGCGCCTGGCGAACGTCGCGATCCGGGCCATCGCCTCGGGGCAGACCGGCACGATGGCCGCGTGGCGACCGCCTGAGGGGGAGCGCTCCGCCTGGGACCCGGACGTCGCGCTCTTCGACCTGGATGTCGTGCTCGAGGAGACGGCGCGGGTGCGGGACGGCACCTCGCTGGTGTCCCAGAAGCGCGTCCAGCTCCTGTCCGGCGTCGAGGCCGTCCTGGGGCTGTAGTGCAAGGCGTCCGTTCTTCTCGAAGCGCTGGTGCAGACCCCCTGTTGATTCCGTGAGTCGAGCTGGGGCCCTCCGGCCGCCTCCGGCGTCCTCCGGGGCTCGCGGAGCCGGCGCAGGCCCGCAGGGCCGGAGCCGCACAGAACCTCGGGCGGTCAGTCCTGATCCTGAGGATCCGGATTCGCCTTTCGCCACGCGGACTTGCTGACGCCCTTGCAGACATCGCTCGACCGCACCCGCGGGCCGATGGGCGGCACGATGCGCTCCCGGAGCCAGCCCACGATCCAGCGGTTCACCTGCTCGGAGCAGGTCACCCGGAAGTGGTCCGACTGCGTCCAGCCGCGCCAGAGCGCGAAGGCGGCGCCATCCAGCTGCACGGCGTCGGCGTAGACCGCATTGTCGTGGGCGCGCGGCGTGCCGTCGCCGTCGGCGTCCAGCAGCGGAAGCAGCATCATCGGCGCCGCGGTCGACACGCCGATGGCCAGGTAGCGGTCCGCAAAGGCCGCGGGCGCCTCGGATCCCAGGTAGTCCACGAAGGGGCTGTCCGGGGCGAGATCGCAGGCGAGGCGCCGCCACGCGCGGTTCGGGAAGCTGGCGCAGGCGGCGGCCGCAGCCCCGGTTCGGGCCCCGCGGTTCGGCGTGCTGATCATCACGAGGGACAGCACCCGCTGCGCCAGGCCCGGGTCGCCGTCGGGCCGCCGGTCCCCCGTCCAGCCCCCGCCGGGCCAGGGCGTGTCCACGTCGGCCTGCGGGTGCTCCAGCAGGAAGCGCATCAGCAGGCCGCCCATGCTGTGGCTGACGACGTGGAAGCGGGCCTCGGGGCCGTAGCCCTTCTCTGAGAGCGCGGCCTCGATCGCGGGCAGCAGCACGCGCACCGCGACCTGCGGCGAGCGCATGCCCTCGGTCGGCGCCCAGAGCGCCGGACCCGGGGCGAAGCCGGCCTCCCGCAGCACGACCTCGCTGCCGCGCCAGATGTCGGCGTGGCTGGCGAAGCCGTGCAGCAGGACCACGGGCTCGGCGGCGGCGGCCGATGAGGCCAGCAGCGACGCGACCAGCAGCGTCTTTACAGCCAAGAAGACCGCACCTACAGTCGCGCGCCCGTGTGGCGAACTCACCTCAAGCGCGCCCTGATTGTCTTCGTGGCGTCCATCGTCGTCGTTCAGACGATCTTCTGGATCAGCGTTCGGCTGCCGGTCCCCGACGTGCCCGTGCCCGAGCTGGGCGAGCCTCAGCTCGACGGCCGCCGGGCGAGCCTGGGCGGCTCGGTCCTGGAGGAGCGCGCCGGGTACTGGTTCTTCCTGCACCGCGGTGACCCCGTCACGATTGGCGCCGAGCACGCACGCCTCGGCGAGTTCCTGATCCAGCGCGTCGAGCGCGCCCTCTTCGCGGACTTCGAGCAGCGCATGCCTGCGCTGGTGCGCCTGCTGCTGCCGCCCTACCTGATGTGGTCCTACCGCCACATGCCCTACGCCATCCCCGAGGAGCAGCGGGAGGAGCTGTGGGGCTTCAGCGCGACCTACGCCGACAGCTACCCGCTGCACCCCTACCGCCGCGGGATGTACTACCACGCGCTGCACGACATCACGCAGGAGCTGGTGGGCAACCCCTGGGTGGACCCCTCGGTGGCCGGCGCCTGCACCGGCTTCGCAGCCACGGGCGAGGGCACGACCGACGGGCACCTGCTGCTGGGGCGCAACTTCGACTTCGAGGTCTTCCCCCTCTTCGACCAGGAGAAGGTGGTCCACCTCTTCGCACGCGACGGCGCGATCCCCGTCTTCTCGATCTCCTGGATGGCGATGTCCGGGGTCGTGACCGGGATGAACGCCGAGGGCATCTGGATGAGCCTGAACGCGGCGCGCTCGGAGGGCACCAACCGCAAGGGGCCGCCGGTCTCGCTCCGCATCCGCACCATCCTCGAGCAGGCGCGGAGCCTGGACGACGTGCGGCGCCTGCTGGAGGAGGTGGACCCGATCGTCAGCGACATCTACCTGGTGGGTGACGGCAAGACCGGCGAGGCGGCCATCATCGAGCGGGGCCAGACGCGCATGGCCGAGCGGGGCACGGTGGGCGGCAAGCTCAGCGCCGCCAACCACCTGATCACCGACACCTTCGAGGGGGACGAGAAGGACCAGGGCCTGCGCGACTACAGCACGACCCTCGCGCGCGGCATGCGGATGGAGGAGCTGGTGAACGCCGAGCCCCTGTCCATCCCCCGCGCGCTCGACATCCTGCGGGACAAGAAGGGGCCGGGCGGCCTCGACATCGCGCCGGGCAACCGCAACGCCATCGACGCCGTCATCGCCACGCACTCCGTCATCTTCGACGCGACCGACCGGGTGTTCTGGGTGTCCACGGCGCCCAACACGCAGGGGGCCTACCGCGCCGTCGACCTGATGGCCGAGCTGGAGGCCGCAGGCATCGATGCGGCGCCCTACCGCGCGACGCTGCCGGCGGGCGCGCGGGCCTGGGAGCAGCCGCCGGCAGGTGTGGACGGAGAGGAGCCCGTGGAGGGCGAAGAGGCCGAGGCGCCGCCCCGCGCCCAGCCGCCCAGCGACCTGCCGCCCGACCCCTTCACCGCGGACGGGCACTTCGCGCGCCTGGAGCGGGTGCGCGGCTACCTCGAGGACGCCGAGTTCTTCCTGGACGCCGAGGCCTTCCACCTCGCCGCCGACATGGCCCGCCGCGCCGAGGCGATCGAGCCCCGCTCCTCCGCCGCGGCCTGGCTCGTGGGCGACGCCTGCCGCCAGCAGGGCGACGAGGCCGGCGCGCGAGCCGCCTTCACGGACTACCTGAACCGCTTCCCCGCCTTCGGCCCGAAGCACGCGCAGGCCACGGACTGGCTGCGGGAACACGGCGGCGTGCCCGAGGTGAGCCGCCCGGATCGACCCGCCGCAGCCCCCTAGAAACCCGGTTCGTCCGCGGCCTCGTCTGGTAACTTCCGCCCGGTTGCGGCCCACGGGAGGCCGCGCGAAGGGATTCTCCATGAGCCTGTTGCGACTCTCCGGTTTCCTGGCTGCCCTGCTGCTGCTCGCCGGCTGCCCCTTCGAGTACGTCGAAGGCGGCGACGCGCTCGTCCCAGCTGACGACGACGACGCGGCCACCGACGACGACGACGCGAGCGACGACGACGACGCCACCCCCGACGACGACGACGACGCCACGCCGGCGGACGACGACGACGCGACCGCCCCCGACGACGACGACGCCACCCCGCCCGACGACGCCGACGACGGCCCCGCCGACGACGACGACGCCGCTCCGGCGAGCGGCAACGACGACCTGCTCGAAGAGAACGACGCGGCCCCCCTCGCCACCCTGATCGGCGCGGGCCTCGAGGCTGGCCTCGTCAGCTGCGACGGCGACGAGGACTGGTTCTCCATCGCCCTGGCCGAAGGCGACGAGCTGAGCGTCACGGTCAGCTTCACCGCGGCCGAGGGGGACATCGACCTCGAGGTCCTCGATCCCAACGGTTCGCAGCTGGGCCTGAGCGAGACCATCACCGACACCGAGTCCGTCGGCCCGCTCGTCGCGGCCGTCGCGGGCGCCCACCTCGTGCGCGTCTTTCTCTACGGCGACGCCGGCGCGACGCCCGGCAGCGCCTACGACCTGGACATCTCGGTGGTCCCCGCCGTGGTGCCGGACCCCGATCCCGAGCCCGACCCCGAGCCGACCCCCTCGGCCTGGGACTGCAGCTCGGGTGACGTCTTCGAGTCCAACGACGACCCGGGCAGCGCCGTACTCATCTACGACGGCTACTACACGGACCTGACGTCCTGCGGCGACGACGACTACTACTGGGTCTCGCTCGGGAGCTTCTCGACGCTGATCGTCGACGTCTGGTTCGACCACGCCGAGGGCGACGTGGACGTCGGCATCTTCGACAGCTGGGGCTCCCTGGTCGACTCGGGCATCAGCGAGACGAGCAACGAGACGGCGGAGGCCGACACCGGCTTCTTCGGCGACGACTTCACCATCGACATCGAGCTGTACGCCGACACCGGCCCCACCAACGGGAACGGCTACGAGATGGACGTCTGGGTCTTCTGAGGCGCCGCTGAGCCGCGCAGCTCGCGCCCGCCAGCCCCCCTCAGTCCTCGACGACCGACCGCCCCCAAGCAAGACGCCCCGGCCGAGGCCAGGGCGTCTGCTCTGCGAAGGGGCTGGGGCTCAGCCCTGGTTCTCCGCGATGAACTTCGAGCGGTAGATGGCGACGCCCTTGCCGTCGCGCAGCTTCGTGCGCTCGTCGACGATCTGGGCGCTGATGCCCACGATGCGCGAGATGCCGAAGAGCACCGTGTAGTAGTCGCTGTCGGTCATGCCGGCCGCGTTGAGCAGCGTGCCCGAGACGGCGTCCACGTTCGGGTAGGGGTTGCTGACCTTCGGGTTTTCCTTCAGCACCGCGACCGCGACCTTGCGCATGTTCGCGGCGGTGCGGAACAGCTCGTCGTCGGCGTAGAGCTCCTCGCCCAGGCCGTACTGGATGGTCGCCCGCGGGTCTTCCGCGCGGAGCACCGCGTGACCGAAGCCGTAGATGAGCTCCTTGTTGGCCAGCGAGTCGCGGATGAACTGCTCGATGCGATCGGGGTCGGAGCTGCCGACCTTGCGCACGAACTCCAGGCAGTCCTGGTTCGCCTTGCCGTGGCGCGGGCCGCTGAGGCCGCCCATGGCCGCGGACATCGAGGTGTACATGTCGGCCAGACCCGAGGCCACGGCCTTGCCCGAGAAGGTGCTCAGGTTGCCGCCGCCGTGGTCCATGTGCAGCACGTAGAAGACCCGCAGGTGCTTGCAGAGGCGCTCGTCGTTGCCGCCAGGCACGCCCAGCATGTGCACGAAGTTCTCGACGAGGCCGCGCTCGGGCTCGCTGGGGATGGGATCGCCCCAACCGCTGCGGATCCGGAAGATCGCTGCGATCACCTCGGGCGATCGCGCGATGAGGTTCAGCGCGTCCTCGCGGTAGTCGCCCGTCTTGCCGGTCATGCCCAG
>JAJDAI010001018.1 GCA_029261955.1 Deltaproteobacteria bacterium
AGCGGCTGGCCGAGCTGCTCGAGGTCCGGGACGCGCTGACCCTCGAGATCACGCCCTACTCGATCAACTGGGACGGCGATCCGGTCTTCGAGAACCAGGAGCAGCGCGAGAACCTCGCCTTCAAGCTCTACCGCGACGGCGTGCGGCTGCTCCAGTTCCGGCGCGGGGTGGACCAGGAGGAGCTCCGCGACTTCGTGACGCTGATCGCCCGGGAGGTGGACACCCACACCGGCAACAAGGACCTGTCCGTCCTCTTCTGGGAAGCGGACTTCAAGCACGTCCACATGGCGATCGCCGAGACCTTCGTGGAGTACAGCGCGGAGGCGGTGAAGGTCCTCGAGGACATCGACGCCCAGCTGGAGCGGCACGAGCGCGCCTTCGAGCTGACGGTCCTCGAAGGGCGGATCGGCGAGTACGAGCCGGTAGCGTTCGAGCGTGCCGAAGAGGAAGGCGGCGAGGGCGAGGACGTCGAAGACACCGAGGCGATGCCCGACATCCTCGAGGACGTCTTCGACGACGAGAAGATGGAGCGGATCTACGAGGACCTGCACGGCCTCGAGGACCCCTACGCCACCTTCGAAGAGGTCGGCACGGTCATCGCCGAGGTGGTTCTCCGCGAGACGGACCCCGAGGAGCTGCGGCTCTTCCTGAAGCACGTGGACGACGCGCTCAGCCCGCTGCTGGCGACGGCCGCGGTCGGCCCGCTGAACTCCGTGCTCCGGCGCCTTGCGCTGCTGACCCGCTCCGCCGAAGAGGAGGACAGCGAGAAGGCCGAGCCGCTGCGCCACTTCTTCCGGACCTTCTGCGACGCGGACCGCCTCAGCCTGCTCAGCCGCGCCATCAACACGGACTGGGACAGCGCGCTCAAGGGCGAGCTCTTCTGCTTCGTGTCGCTGCAGCACCCCGCGGCGCAGGAGCAGCTGCTGGGCTTCCTGGGGCAGGTGGTGGTGCTGGAGGCGCGGCGGACGATCGTGGACGCCCTGATGCTCCTGCTCGGCCGGCAGTCGCCGCCCTGGGTGGAGGCGCTGCGCTCGCTGAACTGGCACGTCGCGGCGGATTCCGTCTACGCCCTGGGCCGCCTCGCCGACCCCATGGCGCTGGACCCGATCATCGGCGCCTTCGCCCGCGAGGAGTTCCAGGTCCGCACCGAGGTGATCAACGCCCTGCGCGAGCACCAGAGCCCGCGGATCCACCGGCTGATGCTCGACGCGCTGCGGGACGAGCACAAGGACGTCCGACTCGCCGCGCTGCGCTACCTCACGGTCTACCGGATCCAGGACGCGGTCCCGGTCATCACGAAGGCGCTGGGCACGAAGGCCTTCAGCCAGCGGGAGTTCGAGGAGCGGCGCGGCTGGTACATCGCGCTGGGGCACCTGGCCGGGCCGAGGGCGCTGACCGCCTTCATCCGCGAGGCGGACGAAGGGCGCGACAAGGTGGAGGCGGACGAAGGCGTGCACCTCGCGCTGCTCGGCATCCGGGCGATCAAGACGCCCGAGGCGCGGACCTACCTCGAGGGCTTCGCGCGCAGCGCGCGCGGCGAGATGGGGCTGATGGCCCGGCGGCTGCTGAGCGCGAAGCGCAACACCGCGAAGGGAGGCTGAGGTGTCCAAGGACGTCCACGGGCGCAACCAGGCCAGCCTCATGGAGGAGGCGGTCGTCCACTCGCTGGGCAAGGACCTCGTCTCGCGCATGGCGATGCTGCTCAAGACGGTGCGCATCCACTCCATCAACAACAGCGCGCTTCAGTACTCAGTCAAGATCTTCATGAACGCGGCGAACTCGCTGTACTCGCACCTCGGCGACTTCACGCTGCGCGGCGACATCGACTCCGTCTTCATCGACGACATCCGCATCCGCGCAGAACCGATCCTCTGGGACAACATCGTCCAGCTGCTGAAGGAGCTCGGGAAGCGGCAGGTGGGCGGGCTGGTCTTCCAGGGACCCATGACGCCGCCGCAGGTGCGATCGCTGCTGGGCGTCATCCTCGACCACCCCGAGCTGCTCCCCTCGGAGGGCGCCACGGTGCTCAACGAGGCCCTCGCCGCGAAGGGGCTGGGGCATGTGCGCTTCATCTCGCGCCTCGCGCTGGTCACCGACACCCCGCAGATCATCACCGAGGAAGAGGCGAAGGCGAAGCTGTCGGTGCGGGTCTACGCCGAGCTGCTGGCGACGACCCACGCCTACCACGAGGTGGTCGGGCAGACGGTGCCGCAGATCGTGCGCGGGCGGCTGCTCCAGGCCGTGCAGTCCGCGGTCGACCTGATGCACGACGCGCCCGAGTGGGTGATGAGCGCCGCGACCTTCCGGGACAACACCGAGTACCGGGCGGTGCACTCGGTGAACATGTGCCTGCTGTCGCTGGCGCTGGGCCACCGCATCGAGCTGGGCCGCAAGGCGCTGCTGAACCTCGGGCTGGCCGCGCTCTACGCGGACTCGGGCATGCGGCGCATGGGGCTCGACGCCGAGGGCAAGCCGCCGCCGGGCGCCACGGAGTCGGTGAACCGGCACCCGCTGCACTCGGTCAAGGAGGTGCTCCAGACGCCGGCGCTGACCCGCGCGCAGCGCGACCGCATCCTGGTGGCCTACGAGCACCACACGGGCGTGAACGGGACCGGCTGGCCGAAGCGCATCGCCGGCAAGCCGAAGCACCTCTTCGCGATGATCGTGTCGCTGGCTGACCGCTACGACGAGCTGACCTCGGACCGACCGGGCGGCTACGCGACGAGCACGTCGGAGGCGCTGGAGACGCTGACGAAGGAGGCGCCGTTTCACGACTCGCGCCTGCTCTCCATCTTCTTCCACATGCTCGGGCCCTTCCCCATCGGCTCGGTGGTGGAGCTGTCGACCGCTGAGATCGGCGTCGTGTTCCGGCAGTCCACGGACGCGCGCTTCCGGCATCGGCCGGTCGTGAAGCTGGCCCAGAACGTCAAGGGAGTCGCCGTGGATCCGGTGATCTTCGACCTGACTGCCTGCGACAGCCACGGGAGCTTCCTGGCCCACGTCCACCGGGTCCTGACCCCCGGCGCCCTGGGCGAGAGCGGCAGCGTGTCCCAGATCCTCTACGCCTCCGCCGACGCCGAGACGGAAGAGGCCCCCCGGCCGAAGTGGAACCAGCGTTGAGGGCATCGCGAGGCCGCACCTGGCTCGCCCTGCTCCTCCTGGCCGTCCTGTCCGGCTGCACGCGGGCCCGCTCGGGTGGAGGCGACGACGACGACAGCGCGCCGGACGACGACGACGCGGTGGCGGACGACGACGACGCGACGCCGGACGGAGACGCGCTGACCTGGATCTTCCGCGAGGGCTTCTCGGCCAGCGAAGCCAGCCTCGCCCTGGCCGTGCTGCAGGCGGAGGAACAGGCCTTCGAGCTGGTGGATGCGGACGCCGAGAGCGCGGCAGACCGCGCCTTCTCGCCGGTCGGATTGACCGAGCAGGACGTCGCAGGGGTCCCCGACCCGGGCCTCGCTCTGGAGGACACCCTGGCCCTGGCTTTGACGGGACGCGCCGGCCACGCACTCCCCGCCTACCGCGGGCTCGTGCTGGTGGAGGAGCGGACGAGCCTGACGGGCGGCGCCCAGTCGGTCTACACGCGGTCCTTCCCCGGCGGCGACGACGTCTGTTGGGGGAACGGCAGCTGCGATGAGCTGCGGGCGGAGGACGCATTCACGACGTCGAACCTGCTCTACACCTTCGACGCAGAGCGCACGGTCGAGGTGCGGGCGGTCGATCTGGGCGGGGGCCGCGGGGCGCTCGTCGAGCGGGCCTGGTTGCCCCAGAGCGCCCTGGGCGAGGACGGCGAGTCCGGCATGCTGCAGGAGTACCGCCTCTCCCTGATGATCGACGACGAGGGCGGGCCGCGCCGCCTGGTCGCGCTGTGGTGGCAGCTCCGACTGGCCGTCTCTGTAGACGAAGCGCTGCTGGTCAACGTCAGCCGCTCCGCCCTGGATGAGACCTTCGACGCCGAAGACGCCTACCTCGACGTGGGGCGCTAGGCATGCGCTGGCAGAGCCTGGGCTTCCTCGCCCTGCTTCTCGCGGGCTGCCCCGACGCCGGCTTCGACTGCGAGGACCCCGAGTCCTCCGGCTGGAGCTCCGCCGGCGCGCCCGACGAGCAGGCCATGCTCGACGAGGTCAACGCCCGACGAGCGGCCGGCGCCGTGTGCAACGGCGCGGACATGCCCGCGGTGGGGCCGGTGACGATGAACGACTCCCTGCGCTGCGCGGCGCGGCGGCACGCCGTCGACCTGGGGGAGCGCGACTACTTCGCCCACGAGAGCCCCGGCGGCGTCACGCCGGCCGAGCGGGCCGAGGAGGCCGGCTACGACTGGGGCCGCATCTCGGAGAACATCGCCGGGGGGCGCGACACGGCGGAGCTGACCGTCAGCGACCTGATCGGCAGCACCACCGGGCACTGCGAGAACATCATGGACGCCGAGGTGTTCGACGTCGGCATGGGCGTCGCGACGATCGAGGACAGCGAGCTGAGCACCTACTGGGTGCAGGTCTTCGGCGCCGAGCGCTGAGCCCCCGAGTCCCTAGAACTTGTTCGGGCCCATCGTGTCGGCCTTGGCCTTGTTCGGGTCGTCCGGCAGGGGCGCGTTGCCCTTGATGTAGTCAGCCATGAACTGGTCGAAGGCGACGCCGGGCATCAGCTGCTCCAGCACCAGCTCCAGGTCTTCGGTGACGGCCTTGTTGTCGTTCTTCTCCCACACCTGGTTCAGCGTGAAGAGCAGCTTCAGGACGAACTCCTTGCCGAAGTTCTCCCGCAGCATGTCGAAGACCAGCGGCCCACGGGCGTAGATCGACGAGGTGCGGCGCGAGCCCGTGTCGTTGCCGATCCAGACCGGGCCGGTGCGCTTGAAGGTGTGGCCGAGGCGACCGAGCTTGCCCCAGCGCTCCTTGCGGTGCTCGTAGCCCGAGAGGTCGTTGGGGTCCTCGTTGCGCAGCTTCTCGCGCTCCTCGATGTAGAGCGCGGCGCTGTACTCCGCGAGCGTCTCGGACAGCCACTGGTCGCGGCTGTGGGCCCAGCCGGCGCGGTGCCCCCACCAGAAGTGCCCGATCTCGTGGGGCACGAAGTTGTCGCGGATGTCGAGCAGGTTCTCGTCCGCCTGGAAGATGTTCACCAGGTCGGTCTTCGAATAGAAGGTCACGCCGTCCATCTGGACGAGGCCCGAGGGCGCCTGCGCGTAGCCCACCCCGACGGGCATCTGGACCATGTCCAGCTCGTTCCAGGGGTAGGGCCCGTAGAGGTGCTGGTAGAAGTCGATGACGCCGGCCGCCTCATCCAGCCAGAGCTGCGACTCCTGCTCGAAGCCGGGGTGCACGTACAGGCGGATGACGGGGATGTTCCGCTCGGGGTCGGCGGGGCGCACGGCCTCGACGAAGCGGCCGAAGACGATCGCCGGGAAGAAGACCGGCACCTGCTCCTTCACGATCATCACGCGTTGGTCGCCGTCGATGCGGCTCTCGACCATCGTGCCCGAAGTAGCGGCGACCATCTCCTTGGGCATCTGCAGCGTCCAGTCGAAGGTGAACGCGTCCTCGAAGCCGCCGGTGGTCGGGAACCAGGCGGCGCCGATGGGCAGGCGGTAGTTGACGACCTTGGGGCCGCCACCGGACTGCTGGGTCAGGCTGCCCTGGGCGTCACGCTGGAGCACCGTCTGCACGATCAGGCCCTGGGTCGAGATCTTGATCTCGACCTCTTCGCCCGCGTCCATCGCCGTGGGCAGCTTGATGAGCAGCCGCCCCTTCTTGTGCACGTAGTCGAGCTTGGCGCCCGCGGCGTCCGTCAGGCGCGTGACCTTGTAGTCGCTGGACATGAGGTCCATGCGAACCATGCGGCTGGGCTTGTTCAGCCCGATCTTGATCGAGCCGTCGATCGCCAGACCGTACCGCCCCTCGTCCTCATCCCGGTACATGGTCAGGGTCAGGTCGTAGTGCTTGACGTCGACGTCCTTCTCCATCCGCATGTAGCCGATCTCGCGGTCGGTCTTGCCCTCGACGTCCTCGGGCATCATCCACTGACCCAGCTTCGTGAAGCTGATGTCCTTGCGGTTGAGCGGGTTGCGCTTGAGCACGTAGAGCGCCACCGGCTCGATGTCGCCGGGATCGATGACGTAGGTGACGGCCGGCCCGCCCTTGATGTCCTTGGTGGGCAGGTCGATGGTGATCGACTTGCCCTCCTGACCCTGGAAGGTGTCCCAGGCCTCGTCCAGCTCGAAGGGGATCGTGCGGCGGGCCGCGTCGGCGTGGCCCTTCCACAGCTTCTTCGCCGTCTTGAGCACCTTCTTGTCCGGCGTGCCCGGCGTCGCGCCCTCCTCCAGCAGCTTCCGGTAGTAGGAGCCGAAGTAGAAGGTGGCGCCGTCCTTCATGCTCACGTTCAGCTTCTTCTGGTCGTGGTCCTTGGTGCCGCCCGGCCCCGCGAGCTCGGACAGCGAGTAGTTCATCAGCCAGTTCTCGGCCACGTGCGGGGGCTCGTACTCGAAGCCTCCTTCGCCCACGTACACCGCGCTGATGTGCTCGCGGGGGGGCACGTCCTTGCCCTCCAGGTCCCGCTCGTCCAGCTCCTTCGGCTTCGTGGGGATCAGCCAGCCACCCTTGAAGCTGACCTTGCCCCAGGGCAGCTCGATCTCGCGCGCG
>JAJDAI010001019.1 GCA_029261955.1 Deltaproteobacteria bacterium
TCGATGTCGTCGCGCGCGGCTTGAATGGCGGCCTGGAGGTGCTCGGGATCCGAGAGCTCTCCCTGGAAGGCGGAGGCCAGGCGCGCCCAGCCCTCGGGATCCCCGGGCAGGCGCTGCGTCTGCGCCTCCTCGGGCCACTGGAGCCGGTGCTCAGCCGCGCGCAAGAGGCACCAGGCGGCCTCCAGGGTGGGCACGTCGGCCGAATCGGGCAGCACCCCAGCCTCGGCCAGCGCGCGCAGGGCAGGCATCGTGCCCCGCACCCGGAGCCGCGCCTCGCGACCGGCCCAGACGAGCTGGAGCGCCTGGATCAGGAACTCCAAGGAGCGGATCCCGCCCCGCCCCCGCTTCAGATCCCGCTCGGAGGGCGTGCGCCGCGCCGTCGACGCGATGCGGTCACGCAGGATGGCGAGGTCCTCGAGCGTGCCGAAGTCCATGCTCCGCCGGAATCGGAAGGGCTCCAGCACCGACAGCAGCTCCGCCCCGAGCTCCAGGTCCCCGGCGCAGGGCCGCGCCTTGAGCCAGGCCGCCCGCTCCCAGGTGCGCGCCCAGGTCAGGTAGTACTGCTCGGCCGCCCGCAGGCTCGTGGTCGCCGGCCCCGCCACCCCATCGGGCCGCAGGTCCAGGTCCACGCGAAAGCAGAAGCCGTCCTCGGTGTAGTCGTTCAGGAGGCGCGAGAACTGCGCCGCCAGCCGCTCGGCGTAGCGCGTGGCGGGGATGGGCTTGGGCCCCTCGGTCATCTCCCGCACGTCGCCGGTGACGAAGATGACGTCGATGTCCGAGGAGTAGTTGAGGTCCCCGCCGCCGTGCTTGCCCAGCGCGACGACGACGAAGCCTCCTCCCTCGGGCCAGGCCGGCGGGCGCCCGTGCTTGCCCGCCAACCGGCGGTCGGCGAAGGCCACGGCGCCCTCGCAGAGCGCGTCCGCGAGGTCCGAGACGCCCCGGGTGACGAACTCCGCCGCCGGGGGCCCCTCGTCGAAGTCCCGCTGGATGAGCGCCGCCACCACGCGGTACTTGATGCGCCGGAGCGCGCGCTGCATCTCGGCTTCGGTCTCTGCGCTGTGCGCGGCTGCGAGCGCCTCGGCGCGCAGACTGGCGGCGTCGGCCAGGGGCACGTCCAGCAGATCGGGGTGGCGCGCCACCACCCGCGCGACGGCGGGGGAGACGCGCTCCAGCAGCTCCAGGCTCACCGAGCGGCTTCGTCCGACAGGGCGCGGCACTGGTCCAGCGCCTTCTGCGCCGCGGTGAACATCGGGTCGAAGCGGGTGGCCGACTCGAAGTGCGCGAGCGCCTCGCTGTAGTGCTTCTGGTCGCGGTGCATCACACCCAGGAAGTAGTGGGCGATGGGCAGGTGCGAGTCGATGGCCAGCGCGCGTGTCAGCAGCATGCGGGCCCCGTCGAAGGCCTCCTTGCTGCCCGAGCCCCGGCGGTAGACCGCCCAGCCCTGGTAGGCCGTGTACTCCGCGATCTCCGGCACACGCTCGACCGCCTTGGCGAAGCTCAGCTCGGCCTCGCGGAAGTCCCGCATCTGCAGGAACTCCTTGCCCATGTCGAAGAACATGGACGCCTCGGTCTTCTCCGCCGCCGACACCTTGCGGTAGACGCCGGTCAGGCCGTCCTGGATGCGGGAGGCGTAGTCGACGCGGGCCTCGGGATCGCTGAGCGTGCGGCGCCCCTCCTCGACCCAATGCCACAGCGACATCGCCTTCTTGCCCAGCTCCCGCGGCAGCTCGTCGGGCAGGGCGCGCGGGTCCCAGCTGAGCGGGCTGGTCTGCAGGGCCTTGCGGATCTCCGCGTCGCTGGCCTGCGCCGAGAGCCCGAAGATCGAGAAGAAGTCGGCCTGCCAGAAACGCAGGTAGTCGCTGATGATCAGCTCGCCCTGCGCGGTCAGGTTCCGGCCCAACCCGGGGCCTTCGGCTGTGATGGGTCCGGCGAGCGTCTGGTCGGCCGCGGAGCCGTCCCCCGCGGGGCGCTCCGAGAAGGCGATCATCCCGCCCTTGTAGAGCATCCACAGCGCCCGGACGAGGCCGCCCTCCGACAGGATCTCCATCTCGCGGAGCTGCGCGAACGTGCGCTGGCCGTTGAGGAAGGTCCCCAGGAAGCCGATGCCCTCCTCCCGCTTCAGCTCGCCCCAGTCGGTGCGAAAGCGGTCGGTCGCGAGCACGTAGCGCCCTTCGAACTGCTTCAGCTCGCCCTTCATCGACGCGGCGTCCCCGTGCGCGCGCAGGCCCTTCCAGATGACGGCCAGGGGCAGGAGCTCGAAGCTCGTCGTCTGGCGAGGCAGGCCCTCGCACAGCTTCCACTCGCCCACGGACCAGCCGAAGGCCGCGATCACCCGGCGCTCCACCAGCCTCCGCAGCTGGGTGTAGAGCTCGCCCGGGGTCAGGACCCGCTCATCGACCAGCGCGGTGCCGAAGTCGATCTCGCGCTCCCGCATGGCGTCCGCCGCCTGGGCGAACTGCGACTGGATGATGGTGCCCTCCTCCAGCAGCATCGTGCCCATGCGGTCGCTGTTGCCGTCGCCGTCGGCCCAGACCGGGCGCCCGTCGGAGAAGACGATCTTCTTCCAGCGCGACTCGTCGTTCAGCTCGAGCACGCCCGTGTGCGCGGCTCGCCGGATTCGGAGGAGCAGGGGGGCGAGGAAGCCTTTTTCGATCTGACCGCTGGTGGGCAAGGGCACCTCGGGCTTGAAGCGGATGACGGCGATCGCGGGATCGGAGAGCTGCTCCGTGGCTGCCTGTTCGACCGCCAGCTGGGGCAGGTGTTTCTCCAGGGCGGCGCGAAGCTCGGGCATGGAGAAGGGTTTGACCAGGTAGCCGTCGGCGCCGCACTGCCGCAGGTTCCGCTGGATGGCGGTGTCGTCCTTGTAGACGGCCGACATCAGCAGCACGGGCGTGGACGCGCCGTCGACCTCCTTCACCCGCGTGGCGAGCTCCAGCCCATCCATGCGAGGCAGCAGCACGTCGCTGAGCACGAGGCTGGGCTGTTCGGCCTGGTAGGTCTCCCATCCAGCCAGTCCATCCTCGGCCGCGATCACGTCCAGGCCGAGGTAGCCCAGGTAGTCGCGGAGGATGCCGGAGAAGTAGCGGTCGTCTTCCACGACCAGGACCCTGGATGGCATCGGGACCCCTCCTGGCGCCTGGGGGAACAAGGGCGCGGGCGCCAGCGTTCACTCTACTCCGATCACTCCCCGGATCGCGCGAAGGTGGAGCGCCAGCCCGAGCGGACCTATGTCAGATCGAGCGGGAACGCGCTGACGCACGGCGGTGTCCTGAGCCATCATGAGCAGAGTCGCGACGACGCGTGGCGGAGGTTGTGGGATGCGAAGAATGCTGGGCATGGTCGCGGCGCTCGCGCTGGTAGGGGCCGCCCCGGCGGCCGCCGCAGACGATCCGCTGGACCTGGTCCTGGCGCTCGAGGAGGTCTTCGTCCAGGTGGCCGCCGAAGCGACGCCCTGGGTGGTGACGCTCGAGGTGCACGGGGTCAAGGAGATCTCGTCCCCCTTCGATCACGGCCGCAGCATGCCCTTCGGCGGCACGGGCAGCGGCTTCGTGGTGGACGCCGAGGGGACCATCTACACCAACTTCCACGTGGTGGGCGAAGCCGACCGCATCGAGGCGGTCTTCGCCGACGGGCGCCGCTTCAAGGCCGACTTCATCGCCGGGGATCTGGCCAGCGACGTCGCGGTCATCCGCATGCTGGAGCCGCCGGACGACCTGCGCTTCGCGCCGATCGGGGACTCGGACAAGGTCCGCGTCGGCCAGTTCGCCATCGCCATCGGCGCGCCGCTCGGCTTCGAGAGCTCGGTGACCATCGGCCACGTCTCGGCGAAGGGGCGCAACTCCATCGGGAACCACGGCCCCGGCGGCATCGCCCCCGGCTTCGAGACGCTCGAGTACCAGAACTTCCTGCAGGTCGACACGCCCATCAACCCCGGCAACTCGGGCGGTCCGCTGGTCGACATCCACGGCCGCGTCATCGGCATCAACACCGCGATCGCGGCGGGCGGCGGCGGCGGGCTGGGCTTCTCGATCCCCATCAACATGGCGCGGCGCATCGCGGCCGATCTGGTGGCGAACGGCAAGGTCACGCGCGGCTGGCTCGGGGTCGGGCTGGACGACATCAACCCCAGCGAGGCCGAGGCCTTCGACCTGGACCAGAAGTGGGGCGCGCGCGTCACCAACGTCTGGGACGGCACGCCCGCCAAGGACGCGAAGTTCGAGGTCGAGGACGTGATCATCGCCTTCAACGGCCAGGAGATCCGGGGCCCCGACGAGCTGAAGAACGCCGTCGCCGATGCCCCCATCGGCAAGAAGGTCCCCGTGCAGGTGGTGCGGGACAACGGCGGCAAGGACGTGCGCACCGTCGAGCTGAGCGTCGTGCTCGTCGAGAAGCCGAGCGACAAGGAGCTGCAGGCCCGGGCCCGCGAGAACGAGCGCACCGAGGTGCGAGCGGGCGCGTCCGACTACCTCTCCTCGAAGGTCGGGCTCCAGCTCGACAGCCGCCGGGGCGGCAAGGGCGTGGTGGTGCGCGGCGTGACCGCGGGCAGCCTCGCCGAGGACGCCGACCTGCGGCCCGGCGACCGCCTGGTCGAGGTGAACAACAGCGAGGTCACCAACCCCGCCGACGTGGCGGAGGCGCTTCAGGCCTCCACGCGCTCCTTCGTGCCGCTGCTGATCCTGCGCGGCGGCAAGGAGCGACCCATGAGCCTGGAGCGGCCCCGGGGCTGAGGTCGTGACGGGTCGCTAGCCTTCGGGTTGCTGCGCGGCGATGACCTGCTCGATGGCCTCG
>JAJDAI010001020.1 GCA_029261955.1 Deltaproteobacteria bacterium
AACGGCATGGACGACGACTGCGACGGCGTGGTGGACGAGGGCAGCAACTACGTCGACGACGACGGCGACGGCTTCTCCGAGGCCCAGGGCGACTGCGACGACAGCGACGAGACCATCCACCCCGGCGCCGACGAGGGCGACGAGGCCGACGGCATCGACAACGACTGCGACGACGACATCGACGAGGGCACCGACGCCTTCGACGACGACGGCGACGGCTACGCCGAGATCGATGGCGACTGCGACGACAACAGCGGCTGGGTCGGCCCCGCGCTGGAAGAGGCCTGCGACGACGGGCTCGACAACAACTGCGACGGCCGCATCGACGAGGACTGCATCGGCAGCAACAACGGCGACGACCCGGACGTGGCCGACTGCAGCTGCGAGAACAGCTTCAGCGGCGGCGAGGGCAGCGCCATGGGCCTGCTCTTCCTGGGCCTCGCGGCCTTCCGCCGACGCCGTTCCTGAGCGGTCGGGAATCCCCGTCCCGCGGAGGGGGTTGCTGACGCTGCTAGGCTGAGCGCGCCCCACGTGCGGAAGCAGGACATGACGCAGAACGACCGGGCCCGTGTGGCCGTGCTCCTGGGTGGGCTCTCCACCGAGCGTGAGATCTCCTTCAAGTCAGGGCGCGCTGTCGCCGAAGCCCTTCGCAGTCGCGGCCACGACGTGGTCGAGATCGACGTGCAGCTGGACATCGATCAGCAGCTCCGCGCCTCGGGCGCGACCGTCGCCTTCCCGGTCCTGCACGGGAAGTGGGGGGAGGACGGCTCCATCCAGGGCCTGCTGGAGTGCATGGGCATCCCCTACGCGGGCCCCAGCGTCTTCTCGGCCGCGCTGACCATGGACAAGGTCGCCACCCTGCGCCTGCTGGAGGGCAACGGCGTGCCGGTGCCGAAGGGCGTCGTGTGGACGGCGGAGAAGGGGGTTCCGACCCTCGCGAAGCTCCCCGTCGACCTGCCCATCGTCGTGAAGCCCGTGCGGGAGGGCAGCTCCTTCGGCATCACGATCGTCACCGAGGAGAAGCAGCTCGCGCCCGCGGTGCAGACCGCGCTGGAACTGGACGAGCGCGTCCTGATCGAGGAGTGCCTCGACGGCCCCGAGCTGACGGTGGGCATCCTCGAGGGCCAGGCGCTGCCCGTGGTCGAGATCGCGCCCGTGGACGGCTGGTTCGACTTCGAGGCGAAGTACACGAAGGGCGCGACCGCCTACCACGTGCCCGCCCGCATCGACCCCGTGCTGGCCGAGCGCGTCCAGGCCATCGGTCGGGAGGCCGCGCGCCTGACGGGCTGCCTGGATTCCTGCCGGGTCGACGTCATGGGCGGCGGCTGGCGCGGGCCCCGCGTGCTCGAGGTCAACACCATCCCCGGCATGACCGGAACGAGCCTGTTGCCCATGGCGGCGCAGGCGACGGGCATCGACTTTGCGGAGCTGTGCGAGCGGCTCTTGAAGCTGGCGCGCCTGAGAAACGTGCGTCCCTGAGCAGGGGCGAGGCGTTCCCCGGTTGGGGAACGCTCCCGGTCGAGCGATGCACCGCGACCGGTGTGGTATTGTTGCCACGTCTCGCCAGGAGCGACCCAGTCGCTGAACGAGGGTCCTGGCGGACCCACCAAATGGAGGCTAGGGCCCTTGCAGGCTAAGGCGGAACTCGTCTTCTTGAGCGGCGACCGGACCGGTGAGGTTATGGCCCTGGAACAGGGTCGGACCGTCATTGGCCGGCAGGTCGGTGACCTGATCGTCGACGACAAAGAAGTGTCCTCTATCCACGCGATCATCAGCTATGAGCGCGGTGGTTGGTACGTGATGGATCTCGGTTCCACGAACGGCGTGTTCGTGGATGAACAGGTGAAGCTCGAAGCTCGCCTGCGCAACAACACGGAGCTGCGGGTCGGCCAGAGCCGTCTGCGCTTCCAGATCTCCGGCGGCGAGCCGGACGACAGCGAGGCGGCCCCCGATCTGCTGGAGGGCGGCCTCAACGCAGACCTCACCCTGCCCCACGTGCCGCGTGGCGGGACCCTGACGGGCGATCAAGCCCAGCAGGTCCGCGACGAGATGAACGACACGGAGGAGGACCGGCGCAAGTCGGCCGAGGAGCTGCTCCACAGCGACCTGCCCTTCGAAGACCGCGACACCGCGGACATGGGCGCGCCCGACAAGCCCATCAAGAGCCTCGGTGACGGCCCCGGCGTGCAGGTCACGCTGGAGATCCTCGAGGGCGCCGACAAGGGCGCCATCCGCCGCTACAACCAGGAATCGGTGCTCATCGGCCGGCTCAACACGGACCTGGTCGTGCGCGACTCCGACGTGTCCCGCCGCCACTCGATCATCGAGGTGTTCGACGCCCAGCAGGTCTACCTGCGGGACCTGAACTCCACGAACGGCAGCTACGTCAACGGCAAGCGGGTCAGCTCGGTGCGGCTGCGCAACGGCGACCAGATTCGCCTCGGTCGTTGCCTGGTGCGCTTCTCCGCGCGTCCGCTCTAGTCTCAGCGCGGGGGCCCCGGTGCGGGTCGAGATCACGCTCCCCGTTCGCAACGAAGCCCGAAGCCTCCCCCAGACGGTCGCTCGACTGCTCGCCTTCGCGGCCGAGCAGCTGCCCGCTTGGCAGGTCTCGATTCTGATCGCGGACAACGGCTCCACGGATGGGACCGGCGCCGTGGCCGCTGCCCTCAGCGAGAGCCACCCCGAGGTCCGGACCTGGTCGATGGCCGCCGCCGGGCGGGGGGGCGCGCTGCGCCGCGCCTGGTTGGAGGGCGAGGCCGAGGTCCTGGCCTACATGGACGTCGACCTGTCCACCGATCTCGCCGCCCTGCCGCCGCTGCTGGAGGCGGTCCGCGACGGCGCCGCGCTCGCGGTCGGCTCCCGCCTGCTGCCCGAGTCCGAAGTCCTGGGCCGCCCGCCGCTGCGGGAGGTGCTGTCGCGGGGCTACAGCGCGCTGGTGCGAGCCCTCTTCCAGCCGCCGGTGCGCGACCTGCAGTGCGGCTTCAAGGCGATCGCCCGGGGTGCCGCTCGCTCGCTGGTGCCGCGGGTGGTCGACGACGGCTGGTTCTTCGACACCGAGCTCATCCTGCTGGCCCTGCACGGCGGGCTGCGGGTGGACGAGCTGCCCGTGCGCTGGACCGACGACCCCGACTCGCGGGTGCGCATCCTCTCGACGGTCTGGGGGGATCTGAGGGGCCTGGCGCGGGTGCGCCGGAGGCTCTAGTCGATCGGCGTCTGGGACTGGATGACGGTCGCGGCGGAGCGCTTCGCCCACCAGGCCCTCCAGTTCGCGACCTCCTCCTCGCCGGGAGGCTCGCGGCCCACCGACGCGTCGCGGTAGGTAATGCCGGTGATCTGCGTCAGCGACTTCGTCGCGGCGAAGGCGATGCGCGGGTCCTTGTCCTCGAGCACCCCGACCAGCGCGTCGATGCCGCCGATGCTGCCGACGTTGCCGAGGGCCAGCACGATGTGCTCGCGGACGAAGAGCGACTGCCCCTGGTGGTAATTGGCAGGCAGGTTCAGCGACTCGACCAGCGCCTTGCTGCTGGTCCGCGTGCCCAGACCCCCGAGGGCGTCCGCTGCGGCCGCGCGCACCGTCATGGCCTGGTCGAAGAGCGCCTTCTCGAGCGGGGACACGGCGCGCTCGTCCTTGAGCATGGCCAGGCCGGACACGGCGCCGAGCCGCATGATGATCCGCTTGGCTTCCAGGCCCGTGATGAGGGTGTTGACGGCGCCGTCCCCGCCGATGCGGCCCATGGCGCGGGCGCTGACCCAGTTCTCGAAGTCGCTGCTCTTGGGGTCCCGGTAGACCAGCGCCAGCGTGGGCAGCGCGTTCTTGCCCAGGGCGACCAGGCGGTCGAAGTGGGCCTGGGCGACCGGCTCGGCGAAGGCCGGGTTGCCCGCCTGCGTGATCAGCTCCCGCACGGGATCGCGCGGGGCCTCGACCACGACGAGGTCGGGGATCTCCTCCTCCTGGGGGGCTTCGGTGGGCAGATCGGTGGGGGGATCCTCGGCGAAGGCCGGGGAAGAGAGCATCAGCAAGGCGAGCAGGGTGCGCATCCCGCGCAACATAACGTCGGGGATCGCCCCGGTCTATGGCTTGCTCGCCTGCCAGGCCGCCAGGAGGTCCGCGGCGGCTCGCGTCGGCGTCGTGGAGCCGCCGAGCACGGCCTGCTCCAGGGGCCCGAGCTTCTCCTGAACGGCCGCGCTGCGGGCGAAGGTGTCCTTCAGGCCCTGCTCGATGAGCTCCCACATCCAGGTGCGCAGCTGCTCGTGGCGGAGCGGCTGGAGCTCGCCGGCGGCCTCCAGGGCGGCCCGGTGCGCCGTCACGGCGGCCCAGAGCTCGGGCAAGCCCTCGCCGGTCAGGCCTGCGACGAGGTGCACGGGCGGGTGCCACTCCGCCCGGCGGGGCCGCAGGTAGTGCAGCGCGGCGCGGTACTCGCGGGCGGTCTCGCGGGAGCGGGGCGGATCGGCGTCGGCCTTGTTGACGGCCAGCACGTCCGCCAGCTCGACGATGCCGCGCTTGATGCCCTGGAGCTCGTCGCCGCCGCCGGGCTGGAGCAGCAGCAGGAAGGTGTCGACCATGTCGGCCACCAGGGTCTCGGACTGGCCGACGCCCACGGTCTCCACGAGCACGACGTCGAAGCCGGCGGCCTCGCAGAGCAGCAGGGTCTCGCGGCTTCGGCGGGCGACGCCGCCGAGCGTCTTCGCGGCGGGGGAGGGGCGGATGAAGGCCCTGGAGTCCCCGGCCAGCCGCTCCATGCGCGTCTTGTCGCCGAGGATGCTCCCGCCCGACAGCGCGGAGCTCGGGTCCACCGCCAGCACCGCGGGCCGCAGGCCCTGCTCCAGCAGCTGCATGCCCAGGGCGTCGAGCAGGGTGGACTTGCCCACCCCGGGCGGCCCCGAGATGCCGACCCGCAGGGCGCCCCCGGTGTGGGGCAGCACGCGCACGATGAGGTCCTGCGCGAGCTCGACGTCGTCGGGTCGGGTGCTCTCGACCAGGGTGATCGCGCGCGCGAGGATCGCCCGGTCCCCGGCGAGCACGCCCTCGGCGTAGCCCTGCGCGCTGAGCCGGGCCCTAGCCATCGCTCAGCGCGTCGAGCAGGCCGTCGGCCGCGTCGGGGATGGGGGTGCCGGGG
>JAJDAI010000103.1 GCA_029261955.1 Deltaproteobacteria bacterium
CCGATCTCCTTGACCACGACCCGCGCCAGGCCGGGCACCTCGGCGATGCGGCGGCGCACGCGCGCCTCCACGTCCCAGATGCTCGCCTCGCGCTCCGTGCGGGGGCTCAGGGTGACGCTGAGGTAGCCCTGCGTCGGCCCCATCGCGCCGCCGCCGCCCGTGAAGTGCATGCCCGCCTCGTAGCCCGCCTGGGCCTGCACCAGCAGGACCTCGGGCTGCTCGGCGAGGATCGCTTCGACCTGCTCCACCCGGCTCGCGGTCTCCGCCAGGGACGAGCCCGAGGGGGTCTCCAGGGACACCGAGAAGGAGCCGCTGTCCATGCGCGGCAGCACGTCCATGCCCGCGGCCCGCATGCCAGCGACGCCGCCGGCGAAGGTCATCAGCGCGAGCACCACCACGATCGCCGGCCAGCGCAGGCCGACGTTCAGCAGCACCAGGTAGCCACGCCGGATCCGCTCCATGAGCCACTGGAAGGGGGCCGTGATCCGGCCCGAGATGGCGTCGATGCGGCCGCCGTCCTTCGCGTAGACGCTCAGCACCGGGACGACGACGAGCGCCACGGCGACGGACGAGATGAACGCGATCAGCAGCGTGGTCGACAGCGGGCCGAAGACCTTGCCCACGAAGCCGCGCAGGCCGAGCAGCGGCAGCAGCACCATCACGGTGGTCGCGACGCCGGCCAGCACGGGCATGCGGACCTCGTCGGTGCCGCGAATGGCGGCCTCGACCGGCGACAGGCCCTCCTCGTCGCGCAGGCGGATGATGTTCTCCAGCACCACGACCGACGCGTCGACGACCATGCCCACCGCCAGGATCACCGCCGAGAGGGTGACCATGTTGAACTCCATGCCCAGGGCGTGCATCACGCCGAAGGTGAGCCCGTAGGACAGCGGCATCGTGAAGATGGTGACGAGCGAGGCGCGGGCGCGCCCCAGGAAGAGGAAGAGGATCAGCGAGGCGAGGACGAGGGCCTGCCAGACGTTGCTGAGCAGGTTCGACACCGACTGCTCGGTGAAGCTCGCGGTCTCCTCGCCCGACAGGAACTCCAGGCCGGGGTACTCGGTGGCCAGGCCGGCCACGACGCCCTCGACCTCACGCACGACATCCACCGTGTTGGCGTCCTCGGCCCGGAAGACCTGCACGGCGATGGCCCGCTGGCCCCCGACGCTGAACCAGGAGTCGTCGTCCGCCGCGCCCCGGGACACCGTCGCGACGTCCCCGACGCGCAGCTGCCCGCCGTCGGGCAATTGCAGCGTGACGTCCTCGAGGCTCGCCACGCGGCTGGTGCGCTGATCGATGCGGAGCATGGTCTCGGACGCCTGTCCCCGCAGCCGGCCCACCGGCGCGGAGACGTTCGCTCCGCCGATGGCCCCGGCGATCTGCTGGAGCGGCAGGCGGTGCGCCTCGGCGGCCTGCGGGTCCACGTCGACGAGCACTGCGGGCACCCGGCCTCCGAAGACGTCCACCGCCGCCACGCCACCGACCCGCTGGAGCCGCGGCGCCACCACGTCCTCCGCAAGGCGCCGGGCGGCGACCAGGTCGTCCGCCGCGACCCCGACCGTGTAGACCGGCCGGTCCGCGGTGCTGAAGGTCATCACGCGGGGCTGCTCGGAGCCCTGGGGCAGCTCCTGGCCGATGCGCGCCAGGGCGTTCTGCACGTCCACCGCGGCCAGCTCGACCTGGGTGCCGTACTGGAACTCGATGCTGATGAGGGAGAGGTTGTCCTGGGACGTGGACTTGACGCTGGCGACGCCTTCCAGCGAGGCGAACTCCTCCTCCAGCACCCGCCCGAGGTCGCGGGCCACATCCGCGGCGCCGGTGCCCGGCCAGGGCGTGACGACGTTGACGAGCGGCGGCGCCGTGTCGGGGAAGAGGCGGACGGGGATGCTGTTGTAGGCGGCCGCTCCAAAGACGAACGCGGCGATGACGAGGGCGGCGACGGCGTGCCGGTTCTGGAGGATGCGGGCGGTGAAGCTCACGACCCCACCTCGACGATCACGAGGGGGGCATCGAGCCGGACGGCGGTGACCCCACGAACCACGACCTGGCTGCCGGGCGGCAAGGCGGGCTCGATGGCGACCCAGCCCGCATCCCGGGGACCGAGGACCACGGGGACCCGAGTCGCCCGCTCGCCTTCGACCAGCAGCACGAAGTCCCCCTCCCGGTCTGCGCCGAGGGCGTCCAGGGGCACCGACGTGCCATGCCGCTGCTCGGTCACGAGCCTCACGGCCAGCCGGGTGCCGACCCGCAGCGGCGGGGCGCCCTCAGCCACGGTCACCCTCAGATCCACCAGGGCCCCGGGCCCGCGGGCCTGTCCGCCCACCTCGCTCACGGCGCCGCGCCCGCCCTCGAACATCACCTCGGCGCCCAGGCCGAAGCCCGCGTCCAGGTCCTCCTGCGGGATCCGCAGCAGGAGCTCGACCTCCTCGGTGCCGAAAAGCACGAGCGGGGTGCCCGGCATGACCGCCTGGCCCACGTCGACGAAGTGCTCGAGCACCCGCCCCGCGAACGGTGCCCGCTCCAGGGCCTTGGCCGAGGCCGCCCCGACCTCGCTTCCCGCCGCCTGCGCGGCCTCGACCGCCAGCTCCGCCGAGCTGCAGGCGGTCTCGCTGCGATCGAGCTGTTCCGACGTCAGCGCCCCGGCCGCGGCGAGCTCCCGATCGGTCACGAGGTGCTCGCAAGCGAAGTCACGCTGCCGCTCGGCCCGCGCAGCCTCGGCCCGCACCCGGGTGAGGCGCGCGGCCAGCTCCGGGGCACCGATCCGGCCCAGCACATCCCGCCTCGCCGCCGCGGCGCCCGGGGCGACCGGCAGCTCGACCACCGTGCCGGGGACCTGAGCCAGGACGCGCACGGTGTCTGCGGAGACGGCCGTCGCGAGGCTCCGCCGGCCTTCGATGACGGTCCCTTGCCGCGCCGTCGTCACCCGCACGGCCTGGGGCAGCTCGGCCTCAGCTTCGGGGGCCGGGCCGGGGCGGCAGCCCCCCAGCACCAGAAGGGTCAGGATAGCCACAAAGTAAGCACTTACTTTGCTGTGGGTCGTGAGGGTGGTCATGTCGATTCCCGGGGTGGCTCAGGTGAAGAGGAGGAGGTGCAGGGTGGCCCAGGCCCGGTCGATCCGGGCGTCGAGGTCCTCGGGGGACTCCGGGTCGCCGATGTTGGCCCGCAAGGCGAAGGTGAGCAGCACGCCCTGGATGATCTGCGCGAGGGCGGCGGGCACGGTCCCCTCGCGGGTGCGGCCGGCTTCGTGCGCCTCCATGAGGGCGGCGAGCATGAACTTGACGCTCCGGCCGCGCCAGGCGGCGACGCGGCTGCGGCCTTCGTCCCCCGCGAGGTGCACCAGCTGCTCGGAGAAGATGAGGCGGCCGACCGAGCCGTTGGAGCCGACAAAGGCCGCGCGGTGGCGGAACATCGCCTCCAGCCGGTCGATGGCCTCACCCTCCACCGCCAGGTCGATGAGCAGCTCCTGCTCGAGCAGATCCATCGCCGCGAGGACGATCGCCTGCTTGTCGCGAAAGTGCCGAAACAGCGTGCCGTCGGTCACCCCGACGCGGGCCGCGATCGCCCGGGTCGTGAAGCCGCCGACGCCGTCGTGCACCAGCACCTGCAGGGCCGCCTCGGCGATCTGCTGCTTGCGGGTCTCGTTGGACTCGTACTGGCGTGCCACGGGGTCCTCCTTCGGGATCGGCGCCTGCCCTGTGCTGGCTGCACAAGGAGTAAGTAAGTGCTTACTTCTATATGGCTCCGACCGACCCTGTCAAGGGACTTCGCGATCGCCAGCTAGGTGGAGGCGGCCTTTTTCTGCCGCTTCTTTGCCCGCCGCGCCCGGCGGTCCTCGTCGATCACCTGCGCCGCGTCGAGGTGATCCTGGCCCTGCGTGCGCGCCAGGAACTCCTCGAAGGTGCCGCTGAAGTCCTCCACCCCGTCCGCCGAGATGGACAGGATGCGGGTCGCGACCTTCGACACCAGCCAGCGGTCGTGAGACACGAAGAGGATGGCGTTGGGGTAGGCGTTCAGGCCTGCGGCCAGGGAGTCGATGCCCTCGAGGTCCAGGTGGTTCGAGGGCTCGTCGAGCACCAGCACGGTCGGCTTCTGCACCCCGAGCCGCGCGAAGGACATGCGCGTCAGCTCGCCGCCAGACAGGGCCTTGATCTTCTTGTCGACGTCGTCCTTCTTGAAGTGCACATCGGCCAGTCGCCCGCGCACGAAGCCGGTGGGCTGGTCGGAGCAGAAGTTCCACAGCCAGTCCAGCAGCGTGGAGTCCCCGTGGGCGCGGATGTCCGCCTGGTCCTGCTGGAACCAACCGGGCTCGGCCTCGTGGCCCCACTGCACCGTGCCGGCGTCCGCCTCCAGCTCCCCGACGAGGATCTTGAGCAGGGTCGACTTGCCGATGCCGTTGGCCCCGATGATCGCGACCCGCTCCGCCCGCTGCACGGTGAAGGAGACGTCGCTGAGCACCTGGAGATCGCCGTAGGCCTTGGAGATGCCCTTCACCTCGACGACCTCCTTGCCCGTCTGCCGCCGCGCCTCGAGGCGGAACAGCGGGTGCCGCCGCGAGCTCGGGGCCAGGGTCTCGATGTTCATCTTGGCGATCTGCTTGACCCGGCTCTGGGCCTGGCGCGCCTTGCTGGCCTTGGCCTTGAAGCGCCGCACGAAGGCCTCCTGCTCGGCTTTCTTCGCTTCGGCGCGGCCGATCTCCAGCTCCTTGCGCTCGCGGTCGGCGGCCTTGTTCCGCTCGAAGGACTCGTAGTTGCCGGGGTAGACGGTCACCCGCTCGTAGTCGATGTCGATGATGTGGGTGCAGGTCGTGTTCAGAAAGGCGTGGTCGTGGGACACGATGATCGCGCAGCGGCGGAAGGTGAGCAGGAACTGCTCCAGCCAGGCGATGGACACGATGTCGAGGTGGTTGGTGGGCTCGTCGAGCAGGAGCACGTCGGGCTCGCTGGCGAGCAGCTGCGCCAGCAGGACCCGCAGCTTGAAGCCGCCGCTCAAGGTCGACAGCGGCTGCCGGTGCACCTCCGTGGGGATCGCCAGCCCCTCCAGGATCTGCGCGGCCTGCGCCTCGGCGGAGTAGCCACCCCAGGCCACGAAGCGGTCCTCGACCTCACCGTAGCGCTCCACGTCCAGGTCCCCGGTCTCCGCCGAAGCCGCGAGCAGCTCCTCCTTCTCGACCATCGCGCTCCACAGCTCGGGCAGGCCCATGAGGACCACATCGAGGATGGGCACGGTGTCGTACTGGAAGTGGTCCTGCTGGAGCGAGCCGACCCGGGTCAGCGTGCCCTTCTCGACCGTGCCGCGCGTGGGCTCCTCCTCGCCGGAGAGCGCGCGCAGCAGCGTGGACTTGCCGGCGCCGTTCGCGCCGACGATGCCGTAGCGTCGGCCTGCCTCGAAGCGCTGCGACGCGCCCTCGAACAGGGTGCGGCCGCCGTAGGCCATGCAGAGCTCGTTGATGTGAATCGTGGACATCGGCGGAACCTACCGGCGCGGCCAGCCCGCGTCTCGGTTTGTGGGCGAACAGACCCGGCGGGCCGTGCGAACTTCAGCGCCGAGCAGAGTGTGAATTGGCCCGGGGTCCGCCGCGCGCAGCAGCGCGGGCGCAGGCAGGGTTCCTGGCGAAGGCGGCACAGGTCTTGCGAATCCTCCGGGTGGAGGTTCTCATGCGCCCAAGGTTTTCCCTCGCTGCCCCCGCCCTCATCGTCGCCGCCGCCGCGATCATCTGGGGCATCGCCCTGATCGTGGACCCGTCCGGCGGGTCCGTCGGGCTCACCGAGGCGGACCTGGTGCACGCGCCCTTTGACACCTTCCTCATCCCCGGCCTGGTCCTCAGCCTCGCGGTGGGTGGCAGCCACCTCGCCGCCGCCCTCGCCCACCTGCTTCGCCGCCGCACTGCGCCGCTCTTCTCCCTGTTCGCGGGCTCGGTGCTGGTCGTCTGGATCGCCGTCCAGATCGTGGTGCTCGCCGAGCTGCACTGGCTCCAGGGGCTGCTGATGGCGATCGCCGTCCTGGAGCTGGTGCTGGCGACGCGGGCCCTGGGGCGCGACGAGGCCAGCCCCGCCGACCGGGAGCCGCTGGCCTTCCTCGAGCACCGTCGCATCGCGCTCGTAGGCCTGTCCCCCAAACCGCACGCCTTCTCGGCCGACATCGCCCGGGCCATGCGGGACCAGGGCTACGACGTGGTCGCCATCAACCGCCGGACCGCGGGTGAGGGCGGCTACTACGCCTCGATCGCCGAGCTGAGCGACCCGCCGAAGGCCGCCTTGTTGATGGTCTCCCCCGACAACGCGATGGAGGCCGTGCAGGACTGTGTGAAGGCCGGCGTGACCGCGATCTGGTTCCACCGCGGCGTCGGCCCCGCCTCGGAGAGCCCCCAGGCCGTAGACCTCGCGGTTCGTTCGGGCATGCTGGTCGTGCGCGACGCCTGCCCGATGATGTTCCTGGAACCCGTCGCCTGGATGCACCGCGCCCACCGAAACCTCGAAGCCTCGCCGAAGCGACTCCACGTCGCCTAGGGCGCCGCGGAGACGACGATGACCCTCGAAGACCTGTCCATCGGCCCCGAGACCTGGAACCTGCTGCTGAGCTTCGCGACCCGGGCCCTGGGGGCGCTGCTGCTGGTGCTCGCCGCGCTGTTCGTGGCGAGGCGGCTCTCGCGTCTCATCGAGCGCTCCTGCGAGCGGGCGAACATCGACGCGACCCTCGCGAAGTTCGGCGGGAAGCTGCTCAGCTGGGGCGTGATGGTGCTCGCCGTCGTGATGGCGATGGGCACCTTCGGCATCAAGACCACGAGCTTCGCCGCCATCCTCGGCGCCGCGGGGCTGGCGATCGGGCTGGCGATGCAGGGCACGCTGTCGCACTTCGCAGCCGGCGTGATGCTGCTGATCTTCCGCCCCTTCAAGGTCGGGGACGTGGTGGAGGTCGGGGGCAAGGTCGGGAAGATCGACGAGATCGACATCTTCTTCACGGCCCTCGACACCTTCGACAACCGCCGCTTCATCCTGCCAAACGGCCAGGTCTTCGGGCACGCCATCGAGAACGTGAGCTTCCACCCCGAGCGCCGCGCCGACGTGCAGGTCGGCGTGGACTACGCGGCCGATCTGGACCGGACCCGCGAGGTCCTGGAGGCGGCGGCCTTGGCCGTGCCCGGGCAGGTCGCCGAGCGGCCGCCGCAGGTGGTGCTGGCCGGCCTGGGCGCCTCGGCGGTCGACTGGGAGGTGCGCATCTGGGCTCCGCAGGACGACTTCCTGAACGTGCTGCAGGCGGGGCGCCGGGGCGTGAAGCAGGCGCTCGACGCCGCGGGAATCAACATCCCCTTCCCGCAGATGGACGTGCACCTCGACTCCGGGGAGTCCGGGGAGTCCGGGGAGTCCGGGGACATCGCGACCACGGCCTGAGCTGCGAGGCAGCTCGTCGGCCCGCTCAGCGCTTGCGAGCGGCCCCGCGCAGCGGCTCCATCACGGCCCCCTCGAAGGGCTCGGAGAAGCCGATGTCCACCGTGATCTCCCCCAGGCCCGCCGCCTCCAGCGCGGCCTGGATCCCCGCGGCCGTGAGTCCGAAGGGCTCCTCGTCCTCGGGGTTGAGCTCCCAGTCCCACTGCACGAACAGGCCGCCGGGCTTCAGCTTCGCGGCGAGCAGCGACACCGCCGCCGGGTAGTCCTCCAGGAAGGCGCAGACCGACGAGCAGGTCACGAGGTCGAAGCTCCCCTCCCCCAGGCCCTGCTCCGAGCCCAGCTCGGCCAGCTCCCCCACCACCGCCTCGATGTTCCCGAGGCCGCGCTCCCGGATCTTGCCGCGCAGCACCTCGATCATCGCGGGCGAGATGTCGATCGCCACCACCTCGCGCGCCGTCCTGGCCACCGCTTCGGTCAGCAGGCCCGTGCCGCAGCCGAAATCGAGCACCCGGGCTCCTGCGAGGGCCAGGCCACGCTCGGCGCAGAGCTGCTCCAGAGAGGCAAAGGCGGCCTTGCTGTAGGCGCGCACGGCCACGTTCTCGTCCCAGGTCGGCGCCTCGTCATCCCAGCTCATCGCAGCTCCTGCTTCGCTCGACCGGTCGCTCTGTGGCGGCCCGACCCGCCAAGACAAGCAGGCGCTCGGCGCGAAGACCAGCGGCGAGGCCAAGCCGAGCCGGCTCTTGTGCAGCGGGGCCTTCCTGGAGTACCTGGGGGACCACGCCTTCGGGCAGCGGTCCCCCAGGTCCGCAGAACCCTCGCCAGGCTGGAGCCCCATGCCCTCCTTCGACCAGTTCCCGCTCCTCCCGACCCTCATCGCGAGCCTCACCGAGCAGGGCTTCACCCAGCCGACGGACATCCAGGCACGCACGATCCCGGAGCTGCTCGAGGGCAAGGCCCTGGTCGGCGTATCCGAGACCGGCAGCGGCAAGACCCTGGCCTACGTGCTGCCCATGCTGCACCAGCTCAAGTCGCTGGAGATCGAGGGCTCCGCGGTGTCGACCCCCGGCCAGCCGCGCGGCCTCGTGCTCGTGCCAGGGCGTGAGCTCGGCGAGCAGGTCAGCAAGGTCTTCAAGAGCCTGACTCACGGCACCCGGCTGCGCGTCCGCACCGTGCTGGGAGGCACCCGCAAGCAGATCGCGCGTCAGAACGTGAGCGGCAACCTGGAGGTCCTGGTCGCGACGCCGGGGCGGCTCACGCAGCTGCTCGACAGCGGCGAGCTGAAGCTCGACGACGTGCGCATGCTCGTGTTCGACGAGGCGGACCAGATGCTCGATCCGGGCTTCCTGCCCGTGGCCCTCCGCATCGTGGGCGCCTGCCCCTTCCGAGCCCAGCTCGTGCTCTTCTCCGCGACCCTGCCCAAGACGCTCGAGATCATCGTGCGCGACCTCTTCGGCACCCCGCCCCTGCGCGTGCAGACCCGCGGCAGCCACCAGGTGGTGGCCACGCTCACGACCGTCAACCGCACGGTGACCGACGGCCGCCGCTTCGAGGTGCTGCGCAGCGTGCTGGCCGAGAACCCAGCGCAGGGCACGCTGATCTTCGCGAACACGCGCAAGCAGTGCGAGGCCCTGGCGCTCTGGCTCATCGACGAAGGCATCGACTACGCCAGCTACATGGGCGAGATGGACCGCCTCCAGCGGCGGGCGAACCTGGCTCGCTTTCGCGACGGCGAGGTCTCGATCCTGATCGCCACCGACCTCGGCGGACGCGGCCTGGACATCGAGCGAGTCGAGCGCGTCGTCAACGTGCACCTGCCCCGGGACATCGACAACTACCTGCACCGGGTGGGGCGCACGGCCCGAGCCGGTCGGGCGGGCGTCGTCGTGAACCTCGTGACCCAGCGCGACCACCCGCTCATGGCGAAGCTCAAGAAGCGCGAGGCCAAGCGGCACTGAGCTGGCCCGCGCTTTGCACTGACCACGGGGCAGACTGCACGGAGGAAGCCCATGGCTCTGCTTCGCCTCTGCACCCCGATCGCCCTGTCCCTGCTGGCCGGCTGCTGCGAGCTCGACGCCGTGGACTTCACCCCGCTCCCCCGGGATGACTGGCCGATCTCGACGCCGGAGGACCAGGGCCTGGATCCCGATCTCGTGGCGGAGCTGTTCTGCGAGGCAGAGCAGGAGGAGACCCTCTTCGGTGTGGTCGTCGTCCAAGGCGGCCAGCTGATCGCCGAGGGCTACTTCAACGACGGCAGCATCGACCAGCTCAGCTCGCGCGCGTCGGTGACCAAGAGCTTCACCTCGGCCCTGGTCGGACGAGCCGTGGACCTGGGCTGCCTGAGCTCCGTGGGGCAGCGGATGCTGGACTTCTTCCCCGAGTACGCCGACGCGATCGAGGACCCCAGGAAGGAGAAGATCACGGTGCACCACCTGCTCCAGATGCGCTCCGGCTACCCCTGGGAGGAGAGCAGCGAGGAGCTCTGGGACGCGATCCTCACGGGCGACTACCTGCGCCGGATCGTCGACTTCGAGCTGGTGGCCGAGATCGACACCGAGCACCACTACAGCAACCTCAGCAGCCACTGGCTCGGGGTGATCGTCGAGCGGGCCTGCGGCACCGATCTGAGGACCTTCGCCGAGGAGGAGCTCTTCGCGAAATTCGACGCCGAGCTGGGCCCCTGGTCCGAGGACATCGAAGGCTTCAACACGGGCGCCTGGGGCCTGGAGGTCACGGCGCGGGACATGGCTCGCTTCGGCCAGCTCTACCTCGACTGGGGCCGCTACCAGGGCAAGCAGGTGCTCCCGACGGAGTGGGTTCAGGCCTCGCACACCTCGCCGGCGGAGGTCTCCGGGGAGGCCACCCCGGGTCCGGAGTTCACGAACTACGGCTACGGCTACCAGTGGTGGTCCGCCTACGCGGGCGGCACCCGCGCGGACTTCGCCTGGGGCCACGGGGGCAGCTTCATCTTCGT
Organism: Deltaproteobacteria bacterium; assembly: GCA_029261955.1. Lineage (GTDB taxonomy): Bacteria > Myxococcota_A > UBA796 > UBA9615 > UBA9615 > CALCXL01. Next base: position 10,357 of record JAJDAI010000103.1, read on the forward strand.
GGTGCGCTCCCTCGACCTCGTGATCGCCGTGACGGCGGACCCCTTCCAGGGCGAGCACAGCGACCGGTCCTGGGAGCACGAGTGAGCTCACCTCATCCTGATCGGCCGGTTCTTCAAGTCACTCCCCCGGGAGTGTGCAGATCGAGCGCGCGCGGGCGCAGAGAGGACCCGAGATGAAAGCACTCCTCCAACCCGGATACGGCAGCCAGGATGTCCTGGTCCTCGATGAGATCGACACCCCCCAGGTCGGCGCGGACGACGTGCTCATCCGCATGCACGCGGCGTCGCTGAACTTCGCCGACAAGATGACGCTGCTCGGCAAGCCCAAGCTCTTCC
>JAJDAI010001021.1 GCA_029261955.1 Deltaproteobacteria bacterium
GAGGATGACGGCGGGGGGGCCGCCGGCCGCAACCACCCGGCGCGCGAGATCCTCGCGGCGGGCCGCCTCGGCGACGTCCTCGGTGTCCGAGGGCGGGTCGATCAGCCAGAAGCGCGTCGACGCGTCAGCCAGGGCCGCCGAGACGCGGTCGACCAGCCAGGACGCAGGGCGGCTGGCGTTGTCCGCCTCCGCTGCGACGCTGTCCGGCCGCAGGATCACCACGTCGTGGCGGCCCGGCGGGGCGTCCTCCAGAGGCACGTGCCACGACGTCAGCATCGCCGGGTGCACGTGCACCCCGTCGCCCGCGCCCAGCTCGTTCGCGACGCCAGCCAAACGCTCGGCGAGGCCCTTGCGCTCCTCCGGCTCGACCCCCGGCGAAGTCAGAACCAGAATGGTGACCGGCAGCTCAGGCAGCCGGGCCAGCGTGGGACAGGGGGCGTCAGCTTCGGCGACGCGCACCTCGGGGTACTCTGAGTCGGTCATCCTGGCGTTCGTCGTTGTGCGGCCACAGGTGGCAGGGATTCTACAAGAATCCCGCACAATGCCTGAGAGACGGGGGCAGGTCCGTGAGTGCAGTCGGGTTGATCGTCGCAGCCGTGCTGACCGTGGGGGTTCTCTACCTCGCTTTCGTGAGCGCTCGTTGGGGGCAGGACGGCACCGTTCCGGAGCGGCGCCCGACCTGGCTGGGCCCCGACGCCGTAGCGGTGGCGCAGATCGTGACCGCGCGCTTGCTCCAGGAGCGGCGGCGGCGCGGCTTGTCGGACCCGCACCCCTGCCCCGCCGTGGACGAGCTGGCTCGCCACCACGCCTTCGACATGGCCACCCGGAATTTCGCACGCGAGGAGGATCCCGAAGGCGAGGATCTGGGCGGCCGGCGGCACCGGCTGCACCCGGACTACCTGGGGCGGCTCTGGGAGTGGGACCGCGTGCTCGAACCGCAGGGCCCCAGCACCGAAGAGACCCTGCTCGCGGAGCTCTTCTCCGAGGCGGGGCTCGCCGAGCTGGAGGAGCGCCTGGGCAGCGAGCAGGTCACCACGATCGGCGTGGGCGTGGCGGTGGAGTCGGGGCGCTGCGGCGTCTGCGTGGTCTTCGGGGCGCACCTGGGCACGCTCAGCAAGATCGACCTCGGCGAGGCCGGCGTCGGGGGCTGGGAGCTGCGCGGGGTGATGGCCCCCGAGGTGAGCCTGGGCGACATCTGGGGTCGGCTCATCGACAGCCAGGGCGACCCGCTGGCTCGGGTGGACGCGGAGCCGGTGGACGCCGACCCGCCGCGTCCCCAGGACTTCCGATTGCGCCTGGGGCTCGACGGTGACCCGCAGGGCTACAAGGCCGAGGTCTGGGTCGAAGACCAGCTGGGGCTGCGGCGCACGCTCCGCTGAGTGAGATTCGGCTGCCCTCGGGGTCGGGCGGACCCTAGAATGCGCCAGCCTGTGCTTCAGACGCGGAGAGGGGCGTCGATCCAGAGACATGATGCATCGCCTCCTCATCCTCGCCAGCCTGGCGCCGCTGTGTGCCTGCACCAGCAGCGAGCCCTCGGATCTCGTCCTCGCCATCGAGGACTGCCCCGAGCTGATCGCCAGCGGCGACGTCGAAGCCTCCGACGCGCAGTCCAGGGGCCTCGAGCGGCTCAACTGCCACCGGCTCGCCGCGGGGCTCGACCTCGCGGGCTTCCTGCCCCTGCTCAACGACGGCGCGCAGGCCCACGCGGACTACCTGGACGCCACGGGCGAGAACGGCCACCACCAGGCCCAGCCCGACCACCCGCTCTTCACCGGCGCGAACGCCACCGCCCGCGCCGCCTTCCAGGGCTTCGACCTGGACGCGAGCGACTACGCCCTGTCCGAGGTCGTGGCCGCGCAGACCGGCGGCGCTGAGCCGGCCGCGTCGGTGGACCACTGGATCCACTCCGTCTACCACCGCGCTCCCCTGCTCGCGCCCGAGCTGGATGGGGTGGGCTTCGGCTCCGCCGGCGACTACGACGTGATGACGATGCTCTGGCCCTGGTCCGCGCCCGAAGGCCTCTGGGTGGCTCGGTGGCCCGCCGACGGCGCGACGGGCGTGCCCTCCTCCTTCGACTCCGACCGCGAGACCCCCGACCCCGTGCTGGACCTCGGCGTGGTCGGCTACCCGATCACGCTCGGCGTGGCCGCGCCGGACGCGGGCAGCGGCACGAACCCGCACCAGCTGGCCGTGGACGAAGGCGCGACCTGGTTGGAGGGACCCAGCGGGCGCGTGCCCCTTCGGATCCTGGAGCCCTCGACGGACGAGACGCTGCTGCGCACCGTGGCCCTGGTCCCCGAAGAGGAGCTGGAGGCCGGCGCGAGCTACCGCGTGCGCGTGGTCGCCCAGGCGGGTGACCAGCCGATCGACGAGCTGTGGAGCTTCGAGACGGCGGAGTAGCCCGCCAGGCGGAGCAGCCCGCCAGAGTGACTAGCGCGGGCCCTTGGTGCCGGTGCGCGAGGGCTTGGCGAGGTCGACGACCAGGTTGCGGTCGCCCAGGCTGGCGCCGGACAGCGCCGTGCGGACCTGGACCGCTTCATCGAAGGTCGCCATCTCCACGAAGCCGAAGCCCCGCGAGAGGCCAGTGGCGCGATCCATGATGACGCGCACGTCAACCGGCGCGGCCCCGCAGGTCTCGAACAGGTTGCGCAGATCTTCGTCCGTGCAGGAGTAGGGCAGGTTGCCCACAAAAAGCTTGGCGGTCATTTGGTGTGCCTAATGCGCCCTCTGCGGAGCGCGGCTGAGGGAGGGGGCGCGGATCAGCGCTGGCGATACGTGATGCGGCCGCGCGTCAGGTCGTACGGTGAAACCGCCACGATGACGCGATCTCCACGCAGGACACGGATGCGGTACTTGCGCATCTTGCCGCCCAAGTGGGCGAGGATCGTGTGGTCGTTGTCCGTGATTACACGGAAGGTGCCCCCAGGGAACACTTCCTTGACCACACCCTCCATCTCGATCGAATCGTCCGAAGCCATGTACCCTCTCGTGTCGTCGGCGGGGCGCTCCGGGCAGTGCCCGAAAACGACGAATCCCGGCCTTGTGGCCGGGACCCACCGGACAGTCGGCGCGCATTGTAAAGGTGACCCCAGTTGTCGTCAACCAATCCCAAGGCAGGTTCCCCCGCTGAATCGCGCGTTCGCGCCGGCTCCGAGCTCGCGATCGTCGCGGGCGCACTGGATTCCGAGGCCCGGTGCCGCACCGAGGGCCCCGGCGGGCTGGAGCTGCGGGTGGACGACGCCATCCCCGGCGAGGCGATCCGCGTGCGGGTCGACAAGCTCAGCCGCGGCGCCCCGGTGGCCTGGGCGCGGCGCATCGACGGCGCCGGCGACGACCGCCGCGAGCCGCCCTGCCCGCTTCACGGCCGCTGCGGAGGATGCGGCATCCAGCACATCCGAGACGAGCGGCAGCTCGAGCTGAAGGTCCAGAGCGGCCTGGGCCTGCTGCCCGCGGCCCTGGCGGCCACG